>CAYGRY010000051.1:0-21957 GCA_964352405.1 uncultured Halobacteriovorax sp. | reverse complement strand
AGATCACGCAAAAGAAATTTGGTGATCAATCAAATCCACTTCTTTTTTCTGTCAGGTCAGGTGCTAGAGCTTCCATGCCTGGTATGATGGACACTGTATTAAACTTAGGCCTTAACGAGCAGACTGTTGAGGGTTTGGCGAAACTGACAGGTAACTCTCGATTCGCATGGGATTCCTACCGTCGTTTCATTCAGATGTACGCCAATGTTGTAATGGGTTTTAATACGTCACTTTTAGAATCCACGCTTGAAGACTTAAAAGAGCATGCTGGCGTAAAAGAAGACACAGATCTATCAGCTGATGATTTAAAAGAACTGAGCCAAGTTTATAAAGAAATAATCTTACAAGAGTCTGGAAAACTTTTTCCAACTGATCCTGTTGAACAACTTTGGCAATCAATAGCAGCCGTTTTTAGATCATGGAATAACCCTCGCGCCATTAAGTACCGTGAGATTAATGAAATTCCTCATGACTGGGGAACGGCCGTAAACGTTCAATCCATGGTATTTGGAAATATGGGCGACAGTTGTGCCACAGGTGTTTGCTTTACTCGTGATCCATCAACCGGAGTGAAAAGGTTTTTCGGTGAGTATCTAGTTAATGCTCAAGGTGAAGATGTTGTAGCCGGAATTAGAACTCCAGCTCCTATTAATACTGATTCAAAAAATGAATCGAATAAAAATATGGCTACTCTTGAAGAGATTATGCCAGCGGCATTTAAAGAGTTGGTAGAGGTTTATACAAAGTTAGAAAACCACTATAAAGATATGCAGGATATTGAGTTCACGATTGAAAATAATATTCTTTTTATCCTACAAACTCGTAATGGCAAACGTACTGCAGCAGCGGCAATTAAAATTGCAACAGATTTAGTGATTGAAGGAATTCTAACTAAAGATGAAGCATTGATGCGAGTAAAGCCGGATGACCTTAACCAATTACTACATCCTACACTTGACCCAGATGCAACTCGAAACTTAATGACCAATGGACTGCCAGCCTCACCTGGCGCAGCAGCAGGTGAAATCGTTTTTACCAGTGAGCGTGCAACTGAACTTGCAGGCCTTGGACGCAAAGTTATCTTGGTTCGTCTTGAAACCTCACCTGAAGATATTGCAGGGATGGTTGCAGCTCAAGGTATTTTAACAGCCAGAGGTGGTATGACCTCTCACGCTGCGGTTGTTGCTAGAGGAATGGGAAAACCTTGTGTCGCTGGATGCAGTACTGCCGAAGTCTCACATTCAAAAGCAACGCTGACCATCGGTGGTAAAGTTTATAAAGAAGGCGATTTCTTAACCATTGACGGTGGCACAGGCGAAGTCTTCGAAGGAAAAGTTCCAACAAAGAACGCCGAAATTAGTGCTGATTTTGCAAAATTTATGAAATGGGCAGATGAAAGAAGAACACTTCGTGTTCGAACGAATGCTGATAATCCACGTGATTCAAAGATTGCTTTAAAATTCGGCGCTGAAGGAATTGGGCTTTGTCGTACAGAGCATATGTTCTTTGAGCCTGAACGCATTATGATTGTGCGTGAAATGATTTTTGCAACTAGTGTTGATGCAAGAAAGAAAGCACTTGATAAATTATTACCATTTCAAAAGAAAGACTTTTTAGAAATATTTCAAGCTCTCGACGGAATGCCCGTTAATATCAGACTTCTAGATCCACCACTTCACGAATTCTTGCCTAATTCAACTGAAGATCAAAAAGCTTTGGCCAACCATATTGGAGTTGATCTTGAAGTCATCATCGAGCGCGGTGAAAAACTTCACGAATTTAACCCAATGCTTGGTCATAGAGGCTGTCGTCTAGGTGTGACCTATCCTGAAATCTATGAAATGCAAGTTAGAGCGATCATTGAATCTGGCTTAGAAGCACAAGCTAAGGGTGTCAGTGTTAATCCTGAGATTATGATTCCACTTATTGCGACTGCGACAGAGCTAGAGTTTTTAAATATCAAACTTAAAACTCATATTGAAAAAGTCATGGCCCAATCAGGTGGAAAACTTGCTTATAAAATGGGAACCATGATCGAGCTTCCAAGAGCAGCGATTACAGCAGGAGAGATTGCTCCACACGCTGAATTCTTCTCTTTTGGCACCAATGATTTAACTCAAACAACTTTTGGTTTATCTCGTGATGATGCTGGAAAATTCTTAGGTGAATATGTTTCAAAAGGTATTCTTCCAAAAGATCCGTTTGTCAGCCTTGATCAAGCCGGCGTTGGATTTTTAGTTGAACACGCCACAAGAGAAGGGCGAAAAGCGAATAAAAAACTTCACGTTGGTATTTGCGGCGAGCATGGAGGTGATCCTGCCAGCGTTCATTTTTGTCATAGGGTTGGATTGGATTATGTAAGTTGTTCTCCTTATAGAGTTCCAATCGCAAGATTAGCGGCCGCTCAAGCTGCTATTGAAATGGCCAAGCATGATTAAAAACGAAGTCATTACAGAATTTAAACATCTGTTAAAAGACGCTCGTTTTGATTATGGTGCCTATGCTGTCATTGATTTTAAAACTAAATCTTTTGAGACAATTCAACTTCATAATGACAAAGAGATTAATTCTATTAATATCTGGTTCGATCTTGCCAGTATTACAAAGTCTTTAACCTTGGCCGGTGCATGGCTGGCTAAGCCAGAAATTTTCTCATCTGAGATGGAGTTGCTTCTAGAACATAGAGGGGGATTGCCCTTTTGGGGTCGCCTTTCAAAGGATGGATGGAAGGAGACTGTAAATCAATACAGTATTAAAGAATCTGAGACAGTTTATTCTGATTTCTCTGCCCTAAGACTAACTCTTGAAATTGAAAAGAAAGCAGGGGATTTATACTCTCTTACTGATTCTTTTCGAGACAACAACGTTAAATTTTGGAAAGAAAAACCTGCTCATTGCTTCTCACCCGTCACAGGTTGGAGAAAGGGAAAACTCATTTGTGGTGAAGTTCACGATGACAATTGTTTTGTCATCGATTCTAAAGTCGGTCATGCAGGATTGTTTGGTACTATAGATGGACTTGCGCAAACTCTAATCAATTATAATGAAAAATTGTCGATGCTTGAAAAGCTTAGACCTTTCTTAGATCAAAAGTCTCACCGATTTGTTAAAGGTTTTGATACCCCAGAAAACTTGGAAACTACTCTAGCTGGACTAGGCTGTAGCAAGAATACATTTGGCCATACAGGCTTCACTGGTACGTCATTTTGGATAGATGCTAATGCCAGCAAAGGCTGGGTTTTACTGACAAATGGATCTTATCCATACTGGTATGATCGACTAAAACTCAATAGCTTAAGACGAAGTTTGGGTAAGTTTAGCTGGTAGTACCTTTGTAAAATCAGTTGCTTATCATGTTTTCCGATAAAAACGCTCAAATAAAATTCACTCCATTCCGATAAAGTTTCGATGAAATTTAGAAGGAATGCTTATGCTGAAACAATTTAGAAAATGGCTTCACTCATTTGTCACGATAGCTTGTATTTTAAGCTTAGGGGCGTGTTCTACCATTGAACCCACTGGCTTTTACCGTGCCAGTCGATTGCCTGCGAGTTCAAATGTAGAAAAGCTTGATTATTATTTAGCCGTTGATCGACTCCATTATTACATGACGGAGTTTGCAAGCTTTCATTCTGGCAAGCAAGACGAAGTTCTTATCGATGCTCTTCAATCTATAACGGCAAAGCAAGTTTTAGATGAAAATATTCCTTACGCTAAACTATCTGATCCTGATAAGTTCGATACGGTTATTCAAGATATCCTAAAAAAATATTACCCAGATATTCCGTTTAAAAAATCTGAACTTGTTTGGAATTATAATTTTTTAAAAAGAAAACTAACAGAAGCGTACTCACTTAAAGAATCAAGGCTGGCTAAAGTTTATAAGAATGTTGAGGCAGAAGATTTAGTCGGTGAAATCGCCAAAGAAATTACAATAACAGATGTGACTCCTGAATCTTTAACTCTTGATTCTGGTCATTATATATCTAATAGAACAACAAGAGCAGTTTTTTGGGAAGCCGTAGAAAATGATAGAACGATTGAGTTTCACCTAGGTGAAGCAAGAGAGTTTGTAAAAAATGTAGAAGCTCATGGAGGAGAAGTCCTTTATGAAGTGAACCCAATGGCGAGAAACTATAACAAAATTTTCTTAGTCCGATATCCAGGCGAAACAGAACATAGAGTCGCTATAACAAATATTGGCGGTCATGATCGATTAGATCATTTGGTCCATCAGATATCTTTATCAAATTTAAATTCCAAGAAGATTGTTAACAAAGTTAAAATCATTGGAGACTTAGATGAATTTCATGAACGTCTTTCAAGAAAAATTAAAGGGCGTCTTGAACTGTTACCAAAGGCTGATAGATTAGTTATTGGTCAAAAAGGCGCCATTGACGGGATTTTTACGCTTCAATGGAAAAAAAGAGCATTACAAAACTTATATGCCGAAGATCCAGATAGTGTTATTTCCGCTTTCGAACTGGATGACGGTAAAATTAAAGATATCATCGATGGTGAAGGCGTTATCTCTGCCTTAGATAATAAATCTAAAATTGAAAAAGCTTTTGCTAAAGTTGAATCAAAATTTGAAGCTAAGCCAGAATTATACCCAGCAAAATTTAAAGAACTTGAATGGGATCTAAATGTTGCTGAAATGGCTGATTACGTTTTTAAAAATGCTGAAGGCAAAGATGTTAGATGGCGAGTCGTCTCTAACGTTTGGGGGGATGAAATTGTACCAGTGGCCAAAGCTTTAAAAGAGCTCGGCCAGGATAATGTTACTTATATTGGTACTGCCGGAGCTTTTCCTGATAAGGGTTATAAAGTAGGCGATCTCGTTATTCCTAGCCACTACCTTGATGCAAAAGGAAAAGTGAAGGCTAGAGGGACAGCTCTTCAAGTTGAAGGGGCTAAAGTTGGTGGAGTTGTAGAGCACGTTGCTTCGCCATTTGATGAAACTTTTCAATGGTTATCTGAGGCGAGTCAAAGATCTGATCTCGTTGAAATTGAAACAAATTATCTTGGACGAATATTTGGTGCTCAAGATGATCATGTACGTTCATATTTGTTAGTATCTGACATCTTGGGTAGTGAAGGTGAAACCTTAGCTAGTGCCTCTTCATCAAAAAGACGAAATTCATTAAATAAACTTTTAGAAGCACTTTACTCTCGTGATTCTGCTTTGTTTCCTACTTCTCTTGATAAGCCTAAGTTAACTGGGGACGCACTTAAAGCTTGGAATAAACGAGCTGTTATTAATGAAGCTTTACCAAAAGCTAGCGCTTCGTATCGTTACCATTTATTTTCTACATATGATGGGCCCGCAACTGTAAATGGGGTTCTTGATCACGCCGATAGTATCCCTGTCTTTACTGATAACTTTCATAGCTCCAAGTTAGTAGAAGCATCAGAGGCATTAACTGTCTTGGTAAATAAAATTAGAAAGTCAGAAGCACTTCCTAATCTTGCTCTACCTATAAATTTTCTTGATGGAAAATGGAATCCTAAAACAGACCCGTTACGTGTTTCACTACTGGCTTCGAATGCCCAAACGGCGCAAAAGTATAAAACTGCTCTTGAAGAAGTTGCTGGTGTCATCGATCCATTATCAAGATGGTTAACAGTTGATGTTATTACTGGTCCTCCACCATCTGATATGGCTAAAATTAAAGTTCCATCATTTGTTGATGCCGATCTTTTAATTAGAGCTTTTTCTGACGGAGCTTACGCTCGCTTTGGACTTGATAGCTTAAATACATACACGGGTAATCCAAAGTATGTAGAGCTTCCAACAATTAAGAGTTCTTCAGTTTGTGATACCCAAGCCAAGTTTTGTTCCCTTTCATATTTTGAGCCAGACGCTAGAACTCGAGCATTATTAGAAGAGCTTCCAAGCTTTGAGCAACTGGGTTCAAATATTTCTTCAAGACAAGCTCTACAAGAAGCAGTGAATGACCTTTCTCATTATTTAACTGCTAAAGGTAGTATGGAAGAGTTCGTGGCTACAGCCGAATTAAAAATTGTTAATTCACTTCCAGATGGAAAGCTTGCTGAAATTGTTCCAGAATTTAGTTCAACAAAAGGCCTTGTCGTTAAGGTCAATATCACTCAAGCCGGCGTAAACAATCCAGGTGTTGTGCTTGAAGAAATGGCTCACTTGTCTCAGATTATGGGAGACTACTTTCAACATCCCATTTATTGGGCCGAGATGACTTTAAATGCTAAACATGGTTCAAGGCGTGCTCAGCACTTTCTAGCTAAAGCAGAAATTGATGCCATGGATTTAATTCTCGATGGTCAGGTAACTGATATTGATGTTGCGCCAATTCAAGAATATTTCGAGTCAAGAAAAGCTAATGCCGAGAAAGTCGTTTCAAATATTAAGACAATGGCCAATCAGGAAAATAAATCGAGAAAGAGTTTTGGTAAACAATGGAAGCAGATGCAAAAATCGCTTCAAGATCAAAACTTAAAGCTTGATGATTATATTGCTAAGAATGATCGTAGAAAAGTTAAGGAAATGATTGAAGCCTTTATGCCATGGGAAGAGATGGAACCGGTTGAAGTCGCCTCTTGGACAAGATGGTTAGACGCCATGACTGAGCAGGTGCCAGAATCGAAAAAAGTTGTTCTCTTTAGAGGTCTTTCTGGCGATTTAGTTCGAAGAAATGATGCAGGCGAGCCTTTCTTGATGGCAAAACTTTTGACAAAAAACCAAGGTAATTATACTCGTCGTCTTCGTTCATTAAAAACATATCGCTCAAAAATGGCGACGAAGGTCTCTGGTGAGATTCCGACTGATCCTTCATCACTTACAATGGTGATGAAAGCTCACTCTCATGACCCTTTTGGCTCACCATTTATGTCATCCGCTGATATGTCTATTGCCAATTCATTTGTTGATGGGTTTGAAAGTGGATCAGACAAAGCAGGGATTGCTGCTATCAATATCAATCCAAATCGTTTGATACAAAACGTTGTGTCTGACTATGGAGAAAATGAGAGATTAATCCCTCTAATCATTTTTCCTGATGAAATTGCTCATCTCGAAGAGTTTACTGATGAGGTTGCATACAACCGCCAAGCCTTCCAAAGTCGCGTTGAAGATGTCATAGGTCGAAAGCTAAAGGCCTCAGAAAAATCTATTGGCAGTAAAGATCGTTTAGCTGCAACAAAAGCATGGTGGGAATTGGTTAATCCTGAGGGAATTAATCCTTCAAAAGTCTCTAGAACTTGTAAAGATGTGATAACAATTTTTGCTCAAGCAACCAATTAAGACCGTCTTGTCCCCAGAGTAATAGCCACGTAAGATAGAAGTAATATCTTGCTTTGGGGACATATCCAGTGGATTTAAAAAATTATCTAGATAAAGATCAATTAATTGCTAAACGTGATCAATTCAAACGGATATTTTTCTATCGTGTTTGCGGTACCGGAATGGGGGCTGCAGCCTGTCTATTAAAAGAGAAAGGTTTATTAGTTGAGGGAGGGGACACACAGTACTATCCTCCAATGAGTGACTACCTAAAATCGACAGGAATAGTTTGTCATAAATTAGGCGACTATGACGCCGAGCAGTTAAAAGATTTTGATTTAATTGTTGTTGGAAATGTTGTTCCTAGATTGTCTGAAGACGCTAGAACAATTGAAAACTCAGGAGTTCCTTTTTGCTCGTTTCCAGCTGCTCTTGGCGCCTTTGTCTTAAAAGATACTAATGTTGTAGGAATTGCCGGAACTCACGGTAAGACAACGACGACCTATTTCGCCACTCAAATCTTCGAGTCTTTGAAACAAGAGCCAGGTTATTTTATTGGTGGAGTGATGGAAGGACGGCCATCTGCTAGATTGGGAAGTGGGAAATACTTCTTCATCGAAAGCGATGAATATGATTCTGGTTATTTTGAGAAGTTTAGTAAGTTTCAAAGTTATGAAATCGATCATCTATTGTTAACTTCTGTAGAGTTTGATCACGCGGATATTTTTAAAGACCTTGATGCGATTAAATCGGAATTTAGAAATCTCTTTAAGAAAATCCCAAATAGCATTATTTACAGCTCTGACTATCAAGCTATTGAAGATTTAAAAAATGAAAATCTCGATCATTATAAAACTCTTTCCTGGACTTCATATGGTTCCAATAATGAGATTGGACCTAAAATTATTGAAACTTCAACATCTGGAAGTAGCTTTGTCTTAGATGGGCAGACTTATAAAACCAATGTGATTGGTTTACATAACCTCTTGAATTTATCGGCAGTAATTCTTTTTGCAAAAAATGAAGGATTTAGCTTTGAGCAAATTTCTGGAGCTATCAAAGATTTAAAAATGGTTAGAAGACGCCAAGAGCTTCGTGGTTATTATAATGGCGTCCCAGTAATAGATGATTTCGCCCATCATCCAAAAGCAGTTGACCTTACTTTAAATGGACTTAGAGTAACTTATCCTAATCGAAAGTTAGTGGTTGTGATGGAAGCGAACTCGGCGACGGCTCGAAGTAATATTTTTCAAAAAGAATTTGAACAAGCCCTGCATGTTGCAGATGAAGTTTTGTTTGCACGTCCGGCCAGACCTACCTCAGTGTCTTGGGCCGGCAATCTCGATATTGATTCAATGGCTAAAAATTTGAGTTCAATTGGAAAAGATAGTCGAGTTGTAGAAAAACTTTCAGACCTTCGAGTTGAAATTGATCAACGAATTGATGATAAAACACTTTTAGTGATTTTAAGTAATGGTACTTGTTTAGGGCTATGGGAGTCGGACTTTGTTCAAGCTCTTAAGTCATAGCTTAATTCTCCTAGCGATTTTCAGTCAAAGCTTATCGGCTTCTGATAAGAGAGAGGTCGCTGTCTCTAAATTTATTAAAGACAAAAAAAGACATCTGCAAGAATATCTGAAAATTCATTCACAGTTTAATAAGCAAGTTTGCCGCCCAGGAGCTGAGGAAAAGTATTGGGAACTCTATAGGGAATTTCGAGGGGATGGTCACTATATCCCAGTTTTAAAAGACGGTAAGTTAGATCGACTAACAGTTAGCCGTTTCGTAACTGAAATTGAAAGTAAAATTCAATGGATTAATGATGAGAAATCAAAGCTTTCTAAACGAAAGGATTTTGATCTCATCAAGCCTGCCTTAAAAATACTAGAACTAAGACTTGATGAAGCTCTAAAGTTCAAAGAAAAAATAACCTTCGCTAAGGATGATAAGGAAAAAGCTTTAGCTCTTACTGAAAGTAAGTATGCCATGATCGCGTTAAAGGGAGCTTATAAGACTCTTACAGATCAAATTCCTTTTCTTTTAAGTTATAAGTTTCCAGTCGATCATTTTCAGTTAAGAGAAAATTATGATGACGTTAAGTACTCTGAAGATGTGAAAGAAATTCAACGCAAAAATGAAGTTTATTTTTTTAGGAAAATTGTTCAAGATGGCGCACAAAATCCTGAGAACTCAGGAAGTGACAGTTTTCTTCGAGCGGCACTTGATACACTTGCCTTAGAACTAGAAAATCAATCTTCGATAATTTCTGAAAACTTACGCCACGATTTGTCTTGGGCCATCGATTCTATAGATGGACATATCTCTCGTTATGGAAAAATGAAACTCATTAAACGCCTTGAAGAATGGAGCGATCGAACAAAGCGTGAGTTAGATTTTTATATTGCTTTAAAAAATGACAAGGTTAAGGCTGGAGATCATTTTGAAACGAGCATGGATATTTTGTCTCGCAAAGAAAAAGCAAGATACCTTCTTAAAGACTATGTTTTAAAAAAACAAAAAGAGGTCTACGAATATTGGGCCAGACAGTCACCACTTAATCGCGCCTTGTTTTCGATGGAAACAATTCTATTTAATGAAGTAGGGCGATTTGACGGTAGTGACGCGCTCGAAAGAAAAGATGTCGCTCAAGTTGTCATTAATCGTACGTTTGAGGATCGTTATAAAAACTTAGTTGAGCGTGATTCTTTATATAATTATTTGAGCACTCATTTTAAAAAGCATCAGGCCGAATACCCATGGCTTAATGTCATGCTTAAAGAAGGTGAGTTTTCCTTCACCTATTTCTTTATTACGGGCTCGGTTCGTATTTTTTGTCCTGAGCAAACTAGAATTGGTAAAAGCTTAATAAGAGAAAATGTTTCATTGTCTCTAGATATCTTAAATGAACCGAACCATGACTTTAGTGCCTTACGCTATTTTTCCAGAGCCTCAATGCTTGGAAAAATAAGTATGGATAAGTTATGGGCTGATTACCAAGCTATTGCAGAGCGTCCTGGTATTAAAGTTGTGCGTAATCATACGCGCTATACCGGTTTTATGAATGATGGGAAACTCACCTTTCTTTACGACTTTATGTCGCCAGAAGGGGAAAATTATCTAGTTTATCAAATTGGTAAAACGAAGATGGTTTATAAGGCTGATACTAAAACCTTCTATACCTACCGTAGCCCTCATTATTTTAAGTATTTCGAACCTGTCACAAAACTTACTCAGGGCCCTAAAAAGCCTTAGATATCATCGTTGTCTGATCGTTTCCTTCAATGTTATAGTCTTGCGTTCTTAGCGTAATATTTGTTTAGTTTATAGGGAGCCTACGCATGTTGAAAGATTATACTTTTACTTCTGAATCTGTGACCGAAGGTCACCCGGATAAAATGGCCGATGGTATCTCTGATGCCGTTCTTGATGCCATGTTGGAACAAGATCCAAAATCTCGTGTTGCTTGTGAAACAATGATTACAACTGGTCTAGTTGTTCTTGCTGGTGAAATCACAACTAAAGCTCAAGTTGATTTTCAAGATATTGTAAGAAATAAAATTAAAGATATTGGTTATGATCACTCTGATAAAGGATTTGATTGTAACACTTGTTCTGTGATGGTTGCGCTTGATAAGCAGTCTCCAGATATTGCTATGGGTGTTAACGAAGGTGAAGGTACTGATAAAGAACAAGGTGCCGGCGACCAAGGTCTAATGTTTGGCTATGCTGTTAACGAAACTGACAGCTTCATGCCACTTACAATTGATCTTTCTCATAAACTTGCTCACCGCTTATCTGAAGTTAGAAAGAATGGAACTCTTCCACTTCTTCGTGCTGATGGTAAAACGCAAGTTTCAGCTCAATATGTTGATGGAAAAATCACTCGCCTTGATGCAATCGTTGTTTCTACTCAGCACGCTGCTGAAATGACTCTTAAGCAAGTTCAAGAAGGTATTCGCGAAGAGGTTATTAATAAAATTGTTCCTGCAAATCTTATTGATAACAATACAAAATTCTTCATTAACCCAACTGGAAAATTTGTTATCGGTGGACCAATGGGTGACTGTGGTTTAACTGGTCGTAAAATTATCGTTGATACATACGGCGGACATGGTGCTCACGGCGGTGGTGCATTTTCTGGTAAAGACCCATCAAAAGTTGACCGCTCAGCAGCCTATGCCGCTCGCCACATTGCTAAACATATTGTTGCTGCTGGCCTTGCGACTAAAGCTCTTGTTCAGGTTTCATATGCTATTGGTGTAGCTCGTCCAACATCTCTTCTTGTAGATACATTCGGAACTGAAACTGTAGATATCAATAGAATTAACTCAGCTATCAACGAATTATTCGATATGCGCCCTAAAGCACTTATTGAACGCCTTAACCTTCTTCAGCCAATTTATCGTGAGACTTCTGCTTATGGACACTTTGGAAGAACATCTTCTAAAGGATTCACTTGGGAGAAGCTCGATCAGCTAGAGGCTCTAAAAGCATTATTCTAAAAATTTTAAGCCCCCATTTTGGGGGCTTTTTTTTACCTAACAGTGGTAGAATAAATCTATGGAAGATTGGATTTACTTTACCGTTAGGTATATTCCCTTTTGGGCCATACCTTTATTTTTAATTTCTGCTCAGTTTGGTCATATCTACTGGCTAAAAGAAGTTCGTTGGATAACGATCATTTTTGCTGTTATTTGCACTGTCTGTTTAATTTCCCTGATCTACTATATGTTTGCCGGCAGTCCTCACGATGCCGCTGGACTTATTCGCGATACAATTTTCCGTTAGCGCTGCATCAAGTGACTGTATTTTTATTCATCAAATGTAAGGTGTTGATAAATTGACACTGGTCCTACCTTCAGGCTAGCATCAATATTGAGTGTAAAAACAAAGCGTTTTTATCACTTTTAATTAGGTGCAATATAAGGCGGAAACGCATGAATGAATTTGAATTTTTACACCAAGGATTTAGCTCAGATCATAGCTCCGACCAAGAGCTTGAAGTCTTGCCCGAAATCTACTTGGTCGAAGATGATCAAATCTTAGGTCAATCTATTCAAAAGTATATTCAAAAATCAACTGCTCTCACTGTTCACTTTTTCGATCGTCCTTCAGAGGCGTTAGCAGCACTAGATAAAAAAATTAATGAAGAAACGCGTGAAAAGCAAAAACCATTTTGTTTGATTACCGACATTAGTTTTGATGATGGTGGCGCTGATGGGCTTCTTCTTATCGATATTTTAAAAGAGAAGGGACATCATTTTGTCTCTATCGCCATGACTGGCTTTGCTTCAATTGAAACGGCCATAAATGCGACTAAAAAAGGTGTTTTTCACTACCTTACGAAACCATTTGAATTAGAAGATCTAGCTGATCTTGTTTATAAAGCATTGGCTAAGATTGGTTATGAAAAAGCTAATATAGAACAATTTCAAAAAATTCCAAAAATTAGAGAAAATATTTTTCTAAGTAAGTTTAAACTAGAAGATCCAACTGAAGAAGATATGTTCTGTGGCATGATCGGAAGATCGCCTCAAATGAAAAAAGTTTTTGAGCGTATTCAAAAAGTTGCGGCTTCAGATTCTACAGTTCTTGTCACAGGACCTTCTGGTACAGGTAAAGAGTTGGTCGCAAATGCGATTCATCACCTAAGTATTAGAAAGCCAGGTCCAATGGTTTCAGTGAACTGTGGCGCCATTCCAGCTGAACTCTTAGAGAGTGAACTCTTCGGTCATGAAAAAGGTGCATTTACAGGTGCCATTTCAAGTCGAAAAGGTCGCTTTGAGTTGGCTAACCAAGGGACAATTTTCCTGGATGAAATTGGAGATATGCCACTTCTTCTACAAGTGAAATTGTTAAGAGTTTTACAAAATCGTACCATCGAAAGAGTTGGCGCTACGATTACAACTCCAATTGATGTTCGTATCGTTACTGCAACTCACAGAGATTTAGAAAAAAGAGTTCAAGAAGGTGACTTTAGAGAAGACCTTTTCTATAGATTAAATGTTATTCCAATAAGAATTCCTTCTCTTAAAGAAAGACGCGAAGATATCCCGTTATTGATCTCTCACTTCCTTGGTCGCTTCGTAAGTGCTGATGGAAGAAATAGAATTGATTTTGATGATGAAGCTCTAGAAGTGCTGATGAGTTACGACTGGCCAGGTAACGTAAGAGAGCTTGAAAACCTTATTGAGCGTCTTGTTATTCTTCGTGGTGGCGGAGTTGTAGGTGCAAGAGATCTTCCTGCAAAATTCTTAGAAGGCCGTCCAGGAATTGTTTCAACATCTTCAATGATTACTCTTCCTCAAGACGGACTTGATCTCAAGCAAGTTCTTGGTGAAATTGAAGACTCGCTAATTGCTCAAGCCTTAGAACGAACTGATGGAAATAAGAATCAGGCTTCTAAGCTTCTTCGAGTGAATAGAACTACATTGATCGAGAAAATGAAAAAGAAAGGATTAATGGAGCTGCAATAGCTTAATTATTTGAATCCTTAATCGTTTCACGAATGAAATATTGAAGTACGCGGCTTCGTTGAGCCCCACCTAAAAGTGATTTTAAGTCTTCGTGCACAGTCGGGTCATAGATTAATGAGTGTGCACTGCCAGGTCCTTTCTCAATTCTAGACATAACATTACCAAGTGAGCGTGACCCTTGGTTGATACCATCAATTGCCGTATTGAGCTTCTTAGGATCGATACTGCTAAATGTTCGAGTTGCCGTCTCAAGGTTATCTAGAATAGTGCTAATACGATTGTTGTCCACAGGTCCCATAATTGAATCAATTTTTAATAACACTCGATTGGCCACAGAGAGGATGTCTTCGCCTTGATTAATAAATTTATCAAATTGAGAGTTTTCATTTGCTACTAATGTCTCTCCAGACTCAACTGGAGGACTTTCCTCTTTACCACCAAGAATTTCGAGATATTTATCACCTAAAACACCTTGAGTTCTAAAGTCGATATAAGAATCAATCTTAATCCATCTTAAAAATTCATGTTCAACTTGAAGTGTGATCTTAATTTTATCTAAGCTTTGAATATCAATACTGGAAATGCTTCCAATTTTAATACCTTTAAAATGGACGGCAGAACCTGTTCTTATACTTTGAGCATTTGAAACATAAGTCATAATTTCTGATTTTTGACTAAAAAGTTTATTTTCTTTTGAAATCAAAAAAAGTGACACTGCCGTAACAAGTGTTAGAAAAATTACGAAGGCACCAGTAAGGATAATACTTTTTTTATCTTCAGGACGCATAATGAGCTTCCTTTGCCTGACTTTGGGCAAACTTTAAAATATTAGGATCTTCAGATTTAGTAAATTCTTCAACTGTTCCATTAAAGTAAATTTTTCGATCCATTAATATAAGAATCCGATCACAAAACCTAATGGCAGAGGGGATATCATGAGTGACTAGGATCGAGGATTGACCTCGCTCTTTTAGTTTAAGCATGAGAGAAACAACATTTTCAATATTGGCAGGGTCAAGTCCCGCTGTTGGTTCATCATAAAGAATGATTTCCGGATCAAGAATCATGGCCCTGGCCATTCCAACACGCTTTTGCATACCGCCTGAAAGATCTGATGGCATTAAGTTTTCGATACCTTCGAGGTCAATTAGTTTTAGAACTTGCGCTACTTTGATTTGAATTTCGACAAAGCTTAGCTTGGAATGTTCAAAAAGAGGGTAGGCGATATTATCAAAGACATTGAGGGAGTCGAATAGCGCTCCACTTTGAAAAGAATATGAAATCTTAAGGCGAAGTTTTGAAAGACTTTGTTCGTCAGTGTAACCATGCACTTCTTTATCGTGAAAAAGAATCTTTCCAGAATCTATTTTCTCTAATCCAATAATACTTCTTAATAAAACGGACTTACCGGTACCTGAACCACCAAGAAGGCCAAGACTTTCGCCTTTATGGAGTTCAAAGTTCACACCTTGATGAATTCTCTTTTCACCAAAGGATTTGTGGATATCTTTTAAATTTAATATGGCTTCCATTTCAATGGCCCCAAATCAAAAGGAAGACTTTAGAGATAAAGAAATCGGTAATTAAAATGGCGATAGAAGAAGTCACAACAACCCATGTTGTACTTTCTCCAACACCTCTAGTTCCACCAATAGTGGCAAGGCCTCGCCAGCATCCAACAATAGCGATAATAGCCCCGAAAATTCCACTCTTAACCATGCCAGAAAGGAAGTCATGAATTTTAACCGTATCTAGAACTTTATTAATATAGAAACCCGGAGGCATTCCAAATTCATTTTGGCACACAACCATACCACCAAGAATTCCTAGAAAGCAGGAAAGACTTGTAAGAAGTGGTAATGAGATGACAGCTGACCAGAATCTCGGAACGACTAAAACTCTAATAGGATTTGTTCCAAGTGCTCTAATAGCGTCTACCTGTTGAGTAACATTCATTGAGCTAATTTCGGCTGCCATACCTGAGCCGATACGACCTGCGACGAGAAGGGAAGTAAAGATGGGGGCCATCTCTCTGGCTAGAGATAAAGAAACCACCGCAGGAACGTATAAGACACCACCAAACTTTGCTAAGCCGTAGCCAAAGTTCAACGTCATAACTAAGCCCATTGTTAAGCCAATAACAATTGTAATGGAGATAGAGCCCAAACCTAGCGCCCTAATCTGATCAACCAGCCTCATGAAATAGAAAGGTCTAGAAAAAGTACATTTTAAGATATTGGCAAAGAAATAGACCATCATCCCTACATCGTAGAAGCGATCGATTAATGCCTTTGTTTCTGGTAGTTCAATATTATTAGTGCTTGGCTGACTCATTGATGACCAACTTGAGCACTTCTAAGTAATTCAATAAAGTCATTTTCTAGAGCATTATCAAGCTTTGAGTTTTTAGTAATTAAAACAAAGTCATAAATACAGCGATCTTTCTTAACCACCTCTATCAACATGTGAGTGGTTACTCCATCAAGTTTGCCGCTGGCCTTTGTTCGAAGGGATTCTCTATCAAAAAGTCTTAGCGATTTCTTATTAGTGACTTGAGACTCTTGAAGTCCTGCTAAGATGTTTTCAGTCAACTGTTCTAGGGTTGTTCGATCATATTTTTTACATAATGAATTGATGATCATGATGCTTCTGGATTCTTTATGCTTTAAAGCATAATCAGCCTTATCTGAATCAATCTTATTCCAGCTAGAGTTTTTAAAATTAAGATTTAAATTTTTAGACTTTTCAACGCTTTCTGAATTAGACACAAATGAACAACTAGAGAGTAAAACCCCCATTAGTGTTATTAGAAGTAAGATAAAATTTGACCAAAGTGGACGTGTTTTCACGCCACCCCCCTCATTTATTTAGTCGTTCAAGTCATTGTAATTCGACATCAATATTATATCCTGCAATCCCTAAACGTTGGAAAACAGTAAAAACTTCCTACCGTCAAAAAACCGACCGGCAAATCTAACCATAGAGAAAAAATTTCCTTCCCTTTATCTCGAAACACGATACTATATAAGGAGCCGAGGGATGATCAGGAAGATCTAAAGCCGGCATCAACAGTAAATATGAAACAGGAAGTTTCGATCAAATGACGGGTTCAGTAACCATCAAATTTTTGACGAAAGTAGCACTAACCCTGGTGTGTTTTGCCGTATCTACTGTGCAAGCTCAAATCTTTACACCTGAAACTGGTAAAACTCATTTACGTTGGAATCTTTTTGCAGGAAAAGAGCAAATCGTTATCGCTAAACGTGGTGATAAACTGACTATTAAAACTCTTAACCCAGCTTTATTTGAAGATATTAAAAGTGAAATCGTCAGATCTGCAGTTGATAGCCGCTACATCAAAGAAACTCGCTACTTAACACCAAAAGAAAATAATAATGTCTCTACCATCGAAGTTTCTTTAACAGCACCAGATGTTGAAGTCTTTAGCTTTTATAAAGATAGAGACAAGAAATATGTCATCGATTTCTGGATGGATGTTGATAAACTCTCAGCATTAACTCCTGTTCAGCCGGATTCAAATTCACAACAAACTGAACAATCTTCTGTGCCAGAAAATGGTCCAAAGATTCTTGCAAAAGAAAGTTCTCCAGCGAAGCTGACTAAAGTTGTGGCCAAGAAAGTAGAAGTTAAAGAGTCCCAGTGGAGAGACTTTAGATACGGAGCTTCTTTTGTATGGAATGAAGCGGCCCTATCACCACAAATCAATTTAGGAATTGATTTAGCTAGAAAAACGCCAGAGTTTTTCTATCCAATTAAAGATCGTGAATTTAATAAGGGTGATAAAGAAGCTCATCTTCAGCTTTGTATCAATCTTTACAAGAAGAAAGAATGGGGCTTAATGGCTAAAAGCATCGAGCTTTTCCAACGTAAGTATGGCGCAGAAAACGAAAATGATCTTTTAGAATATTTAAAAGCTAATGCCATGATTAGAGAAAATATCAATAATGGTAATGCAGATCCAGTTAAAAGTGCTGTTTCAATTTTTAGCAATATTGCCGCTAGAACTGTGGATTATGACTTAAAGAGAGCTACAACAAAGTATCTAATGGCATTTGATGCTAATAATGATGACTTTGTTTCAGTTTTAAAAAGAGCTAAAGAGTTCTATGTCGTAAGTAAAGAAAATCACGACTATGAAGAGAGTGCTGAAGCCGCAAAAATCATCTTGCACGCTCTTGCAAAATTAAAACAAGTTGAAAAGATTGATGAACTTCTAAGTGAAAAAACAATTGCTAAGATTTTACCAGCTCAAGTTATGCTTGCTTATAAAATGTACGCTCAGCTTGAACTTGGAAAAGAAGCAGACGTTTTAAAAAGCTATAATGCTGCTTCATCAGGATTAGTTAAGCCAATTCACGAAGCGATTCTATTTAATGCTGCAGAAGCTATGTTTAGAACAGCTAAGTTTGAACAAGCGGCAAAGCTTTACGATGCTTTTATTGATCAGCATTCTTATCATTCAAGTGCGGCCTTAGCTAGAACACGCCTTGCTCTATCATATGAAATGATGGGTCGCGAAGTTCCATTGGTTGCCAAATTATACAAAGAAGCCATTGATCGCAGTGGATCTAGTTCTGATGAAGCACGTATTCGTTACGTAGCTGTTACGAATTTAAGAAATAAATCACCTAGTGCTAAAGATAAAGAGTTCAGAGTGCTTTTAGAAATGAAAGGCTCAAATGCAGTAGATAAAAATGTACAAAAACTACTATGGCAGACCCGCTTAAGGCTTTTTATCGTCGATGGCGAGTATGAAAAAGCGTTATCTTACTTAGCAGCTATTCCTTTAATTGGAATGCCAGCGACAGATAGAAGAACTTTTGAAGGTGACGGTGCAGAAATCGTTTACGGCATGATGCTTAAGTCATTTGATAGAGGGAACTACGCTCAAGTGATTAAAACTTGGGAAACATTTAAGTCAAAATATGTTGAAAAAGTTGCTAACGATCCGCATATTAATCACCTTGTTGGTAAGTCTCTAATTAAGCTTGGTCTTTATAGAGGCTATGAAGAAGTCTCTGCGGGCTTTAGAAATCTTGATACAATGCCATCGAGAACATTTCCTCTTTGGGTAAAAAGACCACAAGCTTCTAGTGCCGAAGTGGCCCTGGCAGAACTTGATGTTATCAAGGCAATTCGCTCAGAAGACACTAATGTAGAAGCTAAAATTGTAACCTTTGAAAAACTAGATCCTAAGAACCCTAAAAACGCTTTTTATCGTGGTCTAGTCGCAAGATCCCAGGGGGATGCTAAGTCTACAGTGAAGTGGATGGAAGAGTTTTTAGTAAGCTCTGGTGATAAGCGCGATCTTGATTCAGAAGAAATTGCAGAAATGGTCATGGCTTACACAGACTCACTTTATCAAACAAATCAGATAAAAAAGTTTGAAAAAGTTTCAAAGGCCCTTCTCGAAGACACAGAAAAGTTGTCAAATAGTAATGAGTACATGACTCAGGTCAGAGAGCGAATTGCTTATCTGAACCTAGAAGTTCTGGCAGGAAAGAGCACGGATCTTGCTCAAGCACAATTAGAGAAGGGAATCTTGAGTTTTAAGAAAAATTACCCTAGCAGTCAATTTGGTGATCGTCTTAGCTTTCTTTTGGGAACGGCTATGATTGATAACGCGAAAGTTGATCAAGGCGTAAAAATATTTAATGACATGTTAAGTGATGGGAAAGTTTCTGACACGATCAAGGATATGATCAAATCGGAGCTTTCGTTGTTGAAGATTAAGGAGCGAACCCTTTTATAACCCGTGGCGTGGGTATTCAAAGACAGGAGGTCTAATGAACACGGTCAACGTCGAACTTTTTGGGAAGGATCCCAAGATTCAAAAAGCGGTCAACATCGCACGCAACGTATCAGTGACTAAAGCACCGGTACTAATTGTTGGTGAGGCTGGCTTAGGTAAACGTACTCTTGGAAAGTATATCCATGAGAACTCAAACAGAGCAGATGCACCTTTTTTAACGGTCGATTGCGCTAATGATGCACAGACTGTTGAAAATGAAATTCTTGGACATCGTTGTGATGATTCAGGAAGATTCAATAAGGGAATCCTTGAGAGAGCCAATGGCGGTACAGTTGTATTTGCTAATATTGACTGTCTTGAAGACGACTTCCAAAAAAGACTTCATAAAATTCTAGGCGAGCTACAAGACTATGACATCGATGTTCGTCTTGTAACAACAACGACTAAAAACCTCTCAAAGCTAGTTGGTTCGGGCCGTTTCTATCGTGGTCTTTACACGATGGTTTCATCGAACACTATTACATTGAGCCCACTACGTGAGCGTATTGGTGATTTAGAGCATATCGCTCGTCGTTTACTAGCTGAAAGCGGAGAGAACACTGTGAACTTAGAAGAAGCAGCAATGGATAAAATCCTTAAGCATTATTGGACACATAACGTACACGAACTAAAAACAGTAATTGAAAATTCAATTCAAAACTGTGAAGGCGAAACGTTAACTGAAAGTGACCTTGAGATCGGTGAAAAGAAAGCCGTTTCTATGATTGCTGATGATGATTCAGAAGGCATTCGTCTTATGTCACTTAAAGAAGCTGAAAAACTACTTATCAAAAAAGCTCTTGTTCATACAAGTGAGAATCGTACCCAAGCGGCTAAGATTCTTGGTGTATCAATCAGAACTTTACGTAACAAAATTAACGAGTACAGAACAACTGGTTCTGCTTACTTCGTCAATTTGAGATAGGAGAATAATAGTGCGTGTAGCTGATAAAACCCTACAAGCTTTAGCAACGTCGCTTAACTTTCGTCAAATGAGACAAGAGTTAATTTCGTCGAATGTCGCTAACGCCGAGACTCCGGGTTACAAAGCAAAACGCTTGAGCTTCGAAGATGCTCTTGCACGCGCACTAAATGTTGACGGTGAGCTTTCCATGAATACAAACGATCCTAAACACTACGATGTTGGAGGCGGCGGATTTGAAAATCTGGAGCCAACGATTGAAGAAGAAGTAAATGGAATCGTAAGTGAAGATGGAAACAATGTTGATCGCGATAAAGAGTTAGCATTAATGGCCGAAAACGAAATTTTGTATGACACGACTGTCCAACTTCTCAATAAGAAACTTGCGTTGATGAAGTATGCGATACAGTCTGAGAGGTAATTATGGATCTGCTATCTAGTCTTAGAATTAGCTCATCTGCTCTAGGCGCCAATCAAAAGCGCATTGGAGCAATAAATTCGAATATCGCTAATGCGCAGACGACAAGAACTGCCGAAGGTGGTCCTTATCGTCGCAAAGAAGTGGTCTTTGGGTCAGAGCCAGTTCGTGAATCTTTTGGAGAAATCCTTGAAGGTGAGTTAGAAGCGCAAGCGCAGGCCGTCCACGCCACGGAAGTTATCTCTACAGATCGTCCGCCAGTTTTAAAGTATGAGCCAAATCACCCTGATGCAAATGCTGATGGGTATGTGGCTTATCCGGATATTAATGTCATGGAAGAAATGGCCAATATGATTCAAACAACCCGTTCTTATGAAGCTAATATCAATGCCATGAATGCAACTAAGCGCATGGCAAAGAAAGCTTTAGAGATCGGGCGATAGGAGATAGATGATGGCGATTCAAAACGTAACTAATATGAATCAAATTCTTAAGCAATTCGATGCTAAGGATTGGACCAAATCAACTCAGATCGAAGGATTTAATGCCGGTGATTTATCAGGTCTTGAATTACCGTCAGCAGGCTCATCACGAGAGTCATTTGCTGAAATGTTAACGAAGAGTATTGCTGACGTTAACGGGCTTCAAGTCGAAGCTAACCAGGCAATGCAAAAGCTAGCTTCTGGAGAAAGTAAAAATATCCATGAAACAATGCTAGCAGTTGAAAAAGCGGAAATAGCATTTAAAAGTATGAACCAGATTAGAATGAAAGTGATTGATGCGTATAAAGAAGTTATGCGTATGCAGATTTAAGGTCTGCTGATTTTATTGGCTTCGGAGAATCAGGAGGATTCCCTTGCAAGACATACTAGAAAAAATTCTTAGAAATTTCCGTGAGTTTTTCGCGGGATTAGATGCTCAAAAGAAAATCGCTATGGTTGTCATGGGAGCTGTGATTATCGCAGGTCTATCAGGCATCGTGATTTGGGCGACTAAAACCCGATACGAAGTACTTTATACTGATCTCAATAGAGATGATTCAAAGAAGATCGCTATTCTTCTTGAAGAAAA
>CAYGRY010000050.1:0-22273 GCA_964352405.1 uncultured Halobacteriovorax sp. | reverse complement strand
GTTGACCGTCAGATGAAGCGTTATAGAGTTCCTCGTCTATCTTTCTTAAACAAGATGGACCGTATGGGTGCAAACGCTTTTAAAGGTCGTGATGCTCTTATCGAAAAACTTGGTCACAATGCAGTTCTTATGCAATGTCCGATCGGTGCTGAAGATGAATTCAAAGGTGTCGTCGATCTAATCACTCGTAAAGCTTATTATTTTGATGGCGACAACGGTGAGAAAGTTCGTATTGAAGATTGCCCAGCTGATCTAGCTGATAAAGTCGAAGAGCTACGCGCAGAAATGATTGATAAAGTTGCTGAGTTTGATGACACAGTCATGGAAAATTACCTTGAAGGTAATGAGCCAAACGAAGAAGAATTACACAAGTGTATTAAGATTGGTGTTCAGACATTAAAACTAACTCCAGTTTATATGGGTTCAGCTTTCAAAAACAAAGGTGTTCAAACACTTCTAGAAGCTGTTGCTCGTTACCTTCCTTCACCACTTGAGTGTGAAAAAGCAACTGCGATCAATGATGATAATGGTGAGAAAGTAACTCTTGAGCCAGATCCAGAAAAACCACTTGTTTGTATGGCGTTTAAAATCACTGACGAGCAATTTGGTCAGCTGACATATATCCGTATTTATCAAGGTCGCCTAAATAAAGGTGAAACGATTTACAATACACGTACTAAGAAAAAAGTACGTGTTGGTCGTATCGTTCGTATGAACTCAAACGATCGTGAAAACATTGAAGAATGTCACGCTGGTGATATCGTTGCACTTATCGGTGTTGACTGCGCTTCAGGTGATACTTTTGTTGGTGACGACAAGTACACAAACCTTTCTTGTGAAGGTATGCACGTTCCTGTTGCTGTTATCGAACTTTCAATCTCTGTTAAAGATAAGAACGACCAAGCGAAACTTTCAAAAGGTCTTCAACGCTTTATGAAAGAAGATCCTACTTTCCACGTTTTCACTGATGAAGAATCTGGTGAAACTCGTATTGCTGGTATGGGTGAGCTTCACCTTGAGATTTATGTTGAGCGTTTAAAGCGTGAATACGGCTGTTCAGTACAAGTTGGTGCTCCACAGGTTAACTACCGTGAAACAATTCGCGCCGAAGAAACTAAATTTGACTACACTCACAAAAAGCAAACGGGTGGTTCTGGTCAGTTTGGTGCGGTTATCGGTATGCTTAAGCCTCTTAAAGAAGAAGACAAAGCAACTGAAGATCAGGTGTTTAAATTTAACAACCAAATTAAAGGTGGATCAATTCCTAACGAATTCATTGGTGCCTGTGAAAAAGGTTTCCAAGACGTTATGGATAAAGGTCCATTGGCAGCTTTCCCAGTTATTAACTGTGAAATCTTCCTACAAGACGGTAAGTATCACGACGTTGACTCGTCTGATATGGCCTTCCGTATTGCTGCAAGACAAGCGATGAGAAAAGCGATTAAGGCTGCTAACCCAGTTCTTCTTGAGCCAATCATGAAAGTTGAAGTAACAACTCCAGATGAGTATCAAGGTCCAGTTATTGGAGATCTTTCTTCTCGTCGTGGAGCTATCCAAGGTTCAGAAACTGAGCCAGGTGGTGAGATTGTTATCGTTGCTGAAGTTCCACTTTCTGAAATGTTCGGTTACTCAAATGATCTTCGTTCTATGTCTGCTGGTAAAGCAACATACACAATGGAATTTGCGAAATATGCTGATTGTCCTTCAAATGTTCAAGAGAAGGTATTGGCCGATCGTAAAGAGAAGCTTGCATCTGACGAATAATTTCTAAGTTTTAAAGATTAAATATCGAAAGAGCCCCGCGAAAGTGGGGCTTTTTTTATGTCTTAAATAAAATACAATGATTATCGCTTTGATGTAATATTAAAGAATGAATAATATAAGCAGAAATTTATTTATCTCGGTTTTTTGTGCCGTTCTTTTTGTATCGTCTTCACTTCTTTTTGTAATTCAGCCAATTATTGGTAAAATTGTCACGGCTAAATTTGGAGGAGGTGCTCAGGTCTGGTGCTTGATCCTCTTCTTCTTCCAATTTATTCTTTTTATTGGCTATTCATTTAGTTATTTTTTGACCAAACAAAAAGTTAACGTTCAAATTTTTATCTATGCTGTTATTATTTGTTTATTATTCTATTTTTCAAATATTCCATCGGGAAACGAGTGGGCTCCAAAATCTTTTGAAAATCCAATTTTAGATCTATTAATGTTATTCGTTTATTATTTAGGTGTTCCTTGTTTTGTTCTAGGAACTGTCAGTACATTAATGCAAAAATGGTATTATCATCTGCAATGGGGTGAGCCCTATTACTTATATAGTATTTCTAATATTGGATCGATGCTTTGTCTTTTAGCTTATCCCTTTATTATTGAACCATTTTTCAGCATACAAGATTCTTTAAAATATTGGAGTTTTTTACTAGTCCTTGATGGGGCCTTATTACTGGTTTGTTGCTTTGTTTTCTTTAAACAGTCTAAATTACAAATTGATATAGTTAAAAATAATTCTAAATTAAAGAAGTCTCAATGTTTTGAATGGGTAGTTTTTAGTGCTCTTGGAACAATGCTGCTCGTTAGTGTTACTCAATTTATGACAAGTGATATTGCTCCGATACCACTTCTGTGGATAGCGCCACTGCTTATTTACCTTCTTTCATTTGTTTTAAATTTTAATAGTTCTCCTCTTTACAATAAGAGTACAAGATCATTTTATATCGTCTTTGGGCAAATTTTAGTTTTTATGATCGTTTTTAATAAGGTTAGCTCCATTGAGGATTTAGCTTTTTATTTTTTTGCTCTTTTCTTTTCTTGCATGGTTATCCATGGAGAGTTGTATTCGAGAAGACCTGACGCTTATTTTTTACCAACTTTTTATCTTTTGATTTCATTTGGGGGGATGCTTGGAAGTCTATTTGTAAACTTTCTATTTCCTGCTGTATTTAATATAAACATTGATAGTACGCTTATCTTAAGTTTGTTCATTGTTCTTTGTTTTTATATTTTAAAGAAAAATAAAGTCCGAATATTCTTTTTAGAATCTATGGATAAAAGCTACCGTTTTCTTTCTATTTCACTTTGCTTAGGTTTAATACTGAATTTATTTTTTGCGCGAGCTTCGATATTTGATAAAAGAAACTTCTATGGATCGATATCGCTTGAGCGAGATGTTCGTAATGACTCAAGTGTTCTTAGACTCGTGAACGGGATTATCGTACACGGTTTTCAACTTGAATCAGATGACAAAAGACGTGTACCTACAAGTTATTATAATTTAAATTCACCGTTTTCTGCCGCCATCGATACAATTAGATTAG
The DNA here is from genome assembly GCA_964352405.1 of uncultured Halobacteriovorax sp. Lineage (GTDB taxonomy): Bacteria > Bdellovibrionota > Bacteriovoracia > Bacteriovoracales > Bacteriovoracaceae > UBA4207. The sequence continues at coordinate 18,962 of CAYGRY010000050.1, read as the reverse complement.
CTAATTCTGATCAAAGCCTTAATCTTGGAGTCGTAGGACTTGGAGTTGGAACTGTTGCCACTTATCTTAATGAGAATGATACAGGAACATTTTACGAGATTGACCCAAAAATCACACAAATCGCTAAGGAGCATTTTTCGTTTCTCAAAGATTCTTTAGGAAAGTTTGAGATTTACACTGGTGATGGTAGGCTTTTACTTGATCGACAAGATGCTCAGTCTTTTGATTTATTACTTATTGATGCATTTAATAGCGATGCTATACCGACTCATCTCTTAACTGTTGAAGCATTTAAAGTTTACCTAAAGCATTTGAAGAATGATGGACTTCTCGTGTTTCACGTTTCGAATCGTTTTTTAAAATTGTCTAAAATTTGTGAGCTTAATGCCAAGAGTTTGGCTTTGAAGTCATTAACACTTCACTCAAAAGCGATAAACAGTTTTCAAACAGATACTCTTTATTGTTTAATTTCTCGAAGTGATGAGAAGTTGGAAACGTTAAGGTCATTAATTGGTTTAAACCAGTATAAGAATATTAAGATGATAGATAATGAGACTTCCGGCATAAGTGCATGGAGTGATTCTTTTAGTAATATTTATTCAATATTGAAATTTTGATTTTCAATTTTAATATTTGTTAGTCTCTACATAAAATCTTTAAATTAAAAAAACTTCTTGCTGTTAAGAATGTGAGAAAAGAAGCTGATCTACTTTAAAGTTGGAGTGCTTAATGAAATTGAATATATTTACTCGTTTGGGAAGTTTAATCACTTTTGCTTTTATAGTTACGAATTGCTCAACGGGACACTCTGTCGCAAGCTCAAATAAATTCCTTTCATTTAAGGCTACTAGTAATAGTAAGATAATTGGCGATATTTTACTTACGCAACAAGGACGTGACGTTCTTTTTTAACTTCATGTTAATGGTTTAAAACCTAATTCTACCCATGGCATTCATATTCATGAAGTAGGAGACTGTTCAAGTGCGGATGCTAGCTCTGCTGGTGCTCATTTTAGTCTAAATCAGAGTTCTCATGGTGCACCTACTGCAAAAGATCATCATACTGGAGACTTAGGAAATTTTAGTGTCGATAATAATGGATACGCAGATCTCTATATTACAGGTCAAAATCTTAGTTTAGATAGTAGCAGTAAGCTTTCCATCATTAACCGTGCCATTATTATTCATGAAAAACACGATGATATGGTTTCTCAGCCTTCCGGCTCGGCCGGCAAACGTATTGCTTGTACTGTTATTTTGTAGGTCTTATCCTGGATTTTTGTGGAATAAATCATAAGATAGGATGGAAAAGGTGATGTTTATCAACATCAATACCAATGATATTAAGATGGAGTAGAGTTTAAATCTGTGCCAGAAGTAGTAAGTGTAGGAAAAAAAGAGAATTGGATAAATGACGACCAAATCAATTCTTATATTTCCTTGAGCCTTTGTTTCCCAATACCAATACAATGCGGTTAATAAAAGAGCTGTATATGGTTTAGCTTTCGTTTTGGGAAGTTGAGTCATAAAGAGATTTTGGCCGCTTTCAGGTATGTTGTCTATATTATCCAAATGACAAGTATGAGTATTCACTTATAGTATTCCTTTTGATATTAGTCATACTAATTCAATTATATCTATTTGGAGTGCATTTTGATCGAAACATCTCAGTTACAAACCCTAGTTGCAGTAGCAAGAGCTAAGAGCTTTTCTAAAGCAGCAGATGATTTAAGCGTAACTCAGTCAGCAATATCTCAAAGTATTAAGAATCTAGAAAATAAAATTGAAGTAAAGCTTTTTAAGAGAACAGGAAAACAGGTTGTTCTAACTCCTGAGGGCGAAAAACTTCATAAATTAGCACAAAACTACTTAGGCCAATTACAAGATACGTTAGATGAAATTAATCATGAAAAAAATGAAATGTCGGGCAAAGTACGTATTGGAACTTTGACTGGTATTGGAAAGTCATGGTTAGCTCCTGAGCTCTTAGAGTTTGTAAAGGAGCATCCTGAGCTTGTTGTTTCAATAACCCTTGGGTTTCAAGAAGATCTCGTTAAAGATTTTGAGGCCATGAGACTGGATCTTTTAATTTTACCTGAAGACGAAGTTCCCAATGTTGGGGAGAAAGTCTTTTTGTCTGAAGAGCGATCAGTTCTTGTTTTACCTAATACAAAAGAGTTTGCAGGGATTACTGAAAAAACTAAACTTGATGAATTAGCTTCCTATCCAACGATATTATTTGAGCAAGAAGATACATTATTCTTGAAATGGTGCCGTGAACGATTTGGCACAACACCTAAGTCAATAAATACAAAGTTTATCGTTAATTCCCACGGGAATATGCTTCATGCAGTAATGGATGGGTTGGGGATTGCAGTAGTTCCAAATCATGTCTTCAATCGTTCTTGGTATAAAGATAAACTAAGAACTTTGGGTAAAAAAGCTGAAATTGGGAATGGAAAGTTCTATATAGTGTACCATAAAGATGCAAATAACCTTAAAAGGATTAAGACAACTTTGCAGCGGCTGACTAAAGTAAAAAATCCCTTTAATATGGATTTATGAAAACTATAAATTTATTTTCTAAAATTGTTCCACCAGAAATTCACTCCATCTGTCAGAAACTATGGGATAGCGGAATAAATGCAACCGTTGTTGGTGGAATTGTTAGAGATTTTTTCTGTGGAAGTGACAAGCTTAACGACTGGGATTTTGAAATACGGTTTGTTGATCAAAATAATAAAAACCTCGAAGAGAAAATTCAAGAACTCTTGCCTAGTTTACAATCACTGGGGTTTGGTGTTTTTAGGCACCAACTCTCACAAGTCCATCAATTAGAGTTTTCGTTACCAAGAACAGAAGATTTTAGTGTAAGGCTTGATCAAATAAAAGGTCATCCATTATCGCATAAAGATGTTGAAATAAAATTAGATCAACACTTTTCTTTCGACGAATCATTTGCCAGAAGGGACTTAACCATAAATGCTATGGGAATTGAGTTTAATAATGGGCAGTGGAAATTAGTTGATCCGTTTAATGGTCTCAAAGATTTAGAAGATCGTGTTTCTTCCTATTGTACAACGAACTTTGCTTTTGATCCTGTAAGGTACTTAAGAGCGATTCGTTTTGAAATCCTTTTTGATTTAAGTCGTTCAAAAGAATTGAATGATCTCATGACTAAAATGAACTTAGCTCTTACAACTGATCACTATCTTCTTTATGAATCAATGAAAGCTGGTTTCTTTCCATTTATGAAAAAACTTTTTGATTCTCTTGAAGAACATCAAATTTCATATCCAGAAAGCTGGGCCGAATTAAAGTTTCTGCAAAAAAATAATTTACCCAAAACTTTTTTAGTAGCTGATCAAATTTTGCTTCATGCTATTTGGAAAACAAAATGGAACTTATCAGACTTAGGAAAGTTAGAGAGATTTTTAAAACTTAGAAGAGGTAGGGCCAAGCATTACTTAATTGGAAAGGAACTCTTTACTAAGATAATCGCTATCAATTGGGATCAAAAGGTTAATGAGCTTAGAAAAATGTCTTGGTCTCAAAAACTTAACGATGACGACTTTATGAACTGTGTTGAGTTTCATAAACATTACGACTCTTGGACGCCTGAAGAAGAGAAAAGCCTGATCATACAATTTGATGATGAAAAAATGTTTCAAACATGGAGATCTTACTTTCCGCGAGTTCTTGACGGAAAAGATCTTTTTGAAAACAATCAGGTTAAAGAAAATGTTCTTCCAAATCAAAGAGCATTTTATAAAATGCACTGCCATTTGAATACCTGATCTGTTTGGTTGACCTAGTCGTTATTTAGGGAAAATTTCTCCTAAATAAATGATAGTTGCATGCTTCGCGTATTATCCATTATCATTATCTTAACTTTGACATTAGTCATGAGGTTAAAATGGATATCCATACAATCATAGCTGGTCACCAGCCCAAAAAAGGTGATGAATCACATAAGAATGAGGTTTCTAAACCTATACGTAATAAATCTAGTGCAAGCTTTTCAGAGATCCCAGATATTTTCTTCGATGAGATCATTGTTAACTCTAAATTATCGAGAATTGATATTTCTCTATTGATGTATCTTTATAGAAAAATTTGGTGTCAGCCTAATCTTTATCGAGTTTATGGAATTTCTCCAATGTTTTCGATAATAGAAGTTTCTAAATTATTAAAAATATCTATTGATGAATTCTACCAATCCCTTAAGCATCTTGAAGGCTTTGGTTTTTTAACAACTATTCGCTCCGGTCAATACTTTGTTAGACGCTTTATAACCAAAGAAAACGATGAAAAGTTTGGTCTAACTTATGATGATTTCGAAGTTTAACCACCATTTTTGTGACTCTTTTGATGGTATAATAGTCTAAAGGGGTTAGGCGTGGCCGGTGGTGAAAAATCAATATTTTATCTAGGTTCTGATACTGGATACTGGGAAGTTATTCAAAAGCGCATCCAACAATCTTATGGAGCTATTGGGTTTGTTTTCAAGAAAGAAAATATTTCGACTGAAAATAAGTACACCGATGTTTTTCTGACTATACTAAGCGATAAGCCTTGTATCATCTATGTCGATTTTGCATCTAATTTAAAAGATCAGATACAACTTGCACGTATGATTAAACGTGAAAATGCCTTAAGCTCAATTCCTTTAATCGGTCTTGTTGATAAAAAAAGTGAAGTCCGTGGCTGCTTGGCCGCCGGTGCTGACTTGGTTCATGTTAAATGTGGTGAATATCATGATGTTATCTATGATGCGATAATGCTGATGGATAATAAGCAAGCTAAGCCACCGGTATTTGCTAAAGGTAAGCTCGCTAAAGAAGAAAAAATCTATGATGACTTTAGAATCGGTTATATTACGGAGAAAGGTCTACACGCTGAAGGTAACCTTTCTTTAGAAGAAGGCCAAGAAATAGAAATTCAAAGTTCTATCCCTTATTCTATTGTGCCTTCTAAAAGATACAAAGTTTCGGCCGTTGATCAAATTAATTTATATTATGATTCAAGATATAGTTATGATTTAGACTTTATGTTTGTCGATCCAATAGAACCTGATCTGACAAATCTTGAAATTATGTTAGAAGAAGCCAAGACTGATGAAGAAAAAAGAAAGATTGAGAAGAAAATAGTGGCAGAGCGCTCTTTTAAGGAACGTGAGGCGCAAGATCTTCTAACTCATACAAAGAAGAAAGTTAAAGATTGGGTCAAAAAAAATACAATAGATTCAGCACCTAAAACAACTAAGCTGATGATTGTTGATCGATCGTTGCATATTCTTAAGCAAATTGAGCAGCCACTAGATTCTTATCCCTTTGCTATAAGAACTCAGACGTATTTAAAAGAACAAGTTCCTGAGATTCGAAAGGTAAGACCTTCAATTATTGCTTTTCAGTACTTAACTGTTGATATTTTAGCGCTAACTCCTGAGGAACAAGAGGCCCATAAAGAAAGAGTTGAAGAAGAGACGAATCGTTCTGAAGAGCAGCTTAAAATGATTTATGAGTATATCAAATCTTGTACAGGCTACTTTCCACTGATCATTATTTTTAACTGTCCCCATAAAGACTCTAAAGAAATTCAAGCACAGTTTCAATACCCCTTAACTCTTGTGAAGCCAGGGTTGATGGATATGAATGCATTGATTCAATTGAGTGAATCTTTTGAGAAAAATGAAAAAGATCGAAATGATAAGAAGCTTAATGAAAAAATTAAAGCATTAAAAGCAAAAGACCCTATGAAGTACAGGGCACTTACTCCAGCGTCATTTGAGCAACCTAGATTTTATATTAGTAAGATTCACGATATGTCTTATATCTCGACCTCCTATGATGTTGTCATTTTAAGTCTTAATGAAAGTGAAGTGGAGCTCTCGTGTGAAGCTAGATTAGAGCTTAAGACGTATCGTCTTAATTTTCCTGTTGAGATGTCTATACGCTTGATTGCTCAACCTGATGGTAAACCGTGTAAAGACGCTGAAGGTGGTAAGAAAGTCTATCGCGCCCTCATTCACTCGGTTGGAGAGGAAGATAAGAAAAATATTAGACGTCATATTAATGAGGTCTTTTTTAGTCCCTTAACAGAAAAACGTGATAAAGAAGTTAGTGACTTTAAAGCACTTAATGACAAAATCCAAAAAGAATTAGAAGAAGCATTAGCTAAAGAAACAAGTGATTCTAGTGACGAAGAAGAGTAGCATTCGTCTAGCTCTTGAACGTTATTCTTCATGACAGTTTGCTCCATTTTCGCTATAAAAATTCCATGAAAGATATAATCGTTCCCGAAAAAATAATGCTTTGCAAAAATGGTTTGTCTCATCATCCCTTATTTTCAAAGATCAAAAGCATTGAAGAGCTTCGCTTATTTATGGAGTCTCACGTCTACGCAGTTTGGGACTTCATGAGTCTTTTGAAATCGCTGCAAAGAGAAGTTAGTTGTGTCGAGATTCCATGGAGGCCATCTTCCTATTCCAAAGCTTCAGTTCGCTTTATTAATGAAATCGTACTTGGTGAAGAGAGTGATTTAGATAACGAGGGTCAAGCCATTGATCACTTTTCTATGTACCTTCATGCGATGGATGAAGTTGGTGCTAATACCAATCCAATTCGTGAATTTATATCAACACTTAATTTGGCATTACTACCTGAGCATGTGAAACCCTTTGTGACTTATAATCTTGAACTCGCAAGTCATGCACCTGTCCACCTGGTGGCAGGAGCATTTTTCTTTGGACGTGAAGATCTTATTCCCTCAATGTTTAGTGGAATTATCAAAGAACTGGAATCAGCAAAGCTTCCTTGTTCAAAATTAAATTATTACCTTAAAAGACATATTGATCTTGATGGCGATGAGCATGGCCCGCTAGCGATGTCGTTGTTATCCGAGTTAACAGACAACGATCAAATGCTTTTAGATGAGTCTTTCGAAGTAGGTCTACAAAGTTTAAAGCTTAGAAATGATCTATGGGACTCTATCGCATTGATCATCAATGGCTGAGCTCTCTCTTTTCTTATCATCTTTGTTAGCTGGCTCAATCTTTCCAGCATCTTCTGAAGCAGGACTTCTTTATCTTATTACTCAAAAATATTCAGTCGTTTCACTTGTAGTTATTGCAACGATTGGAAACTCCTTAGGTGGTGCGAGTGTATATTATTTAGGTAGGTTTGGGGAGTACGCTAAGATTGAGCGATATTTAAGAATTAAACCAAATGAAATCGAAAAATATAAAAACAAAGTTGAATCTTTTGGTTGGTGGACTGCTTTTTTTTCTTTTCTACCTATAATTGGTGATCTTATTCTGCTTATTCTTGGTCTGTGCAAAGCAAATGCAGTTGCTACTATAGCTCTAATGACCGCGGGAAAGCTGTTCAGATATAGTTTGATTGCTTATTACGCTAAGAATCTTGAACAAATCGCTTGGTCAATCTTTGACTTTCTGACATAGGCCTTTCTTTTCACTTTTGCGGTTACACTACTTAAGTACATATCGATTCAATTAGTTCACGGAGGAACCAATGTTACGACTGTCGCTCGCGCTTACAGCGCTGATTTCGTTTTCTGTCTCAGCTCAAAGCTTAGATGGTTTTAATAGTAGATTTAAGCTGGTTAAAGATTTAGAAGGAAATCTTGTAACCGTTCATGATCAAAGCTTAAGCTTTAACTTTAGTATCAAGCCTTATATTAAGTTTATTAAACAGCACCTTTTATCTGAACAAGTGAAACTTCAAAGCAAAGGTATTCAGGCTTACCAAGCAGAACTTGATCATCTTTTCGGTGGAGAGTTATGGCAAGAAGGTGATGAGCTAAGTACCACAAGAAAAATGCTACTTGATTCAGTGAATGAATTAGGAGCTCTCGATATCGATGGTGTTTTTGAGCACAAAGACTTTAAAGAAGTGATGAAAACTTTCGAAGGTCGCATTCAAGACGCGATGAGGTTTTTAGATCCTACAGTTGTCGCACGTGTTGATGACCCTAAATTCTTTTGGAAGAAAACAGCGACTCACCAAGCTTTGGTTTTCGCCCTTGATTTCGCTAGAAAACGCCTTGCAACTGTTCCTCTTCTAAATACTGCCTTGTTTGTTTTAAAAGAGTCTGAGCGTCTTATTCGTGCTTCACGTACATATCACCAAAATATGCTTTTATATTATGTTGAAGAATTCAAAGCAGAAGAGCTTGGCATGACTCACGAAGAAGCTAACAAAGTTTTCTCTTCAATTCATGAAGCAAGAATTCCTTGGTATGCGATTTGGGAAAGTAATGCAGCAGCTGCAAATTGGGATAAGTATGGCGTGAATAAGTTTTATGCTAGTGTACGTAGCGCAAATGATCGTCTTTATAAGTACGAGCCAAAGTTTGATAAAATTGGTGATCGTGTAAACTATGCCTTCCAATATGCGACTTATAAAGGTGATGTTGTTGTTGTTAATAAGTTTAACAGCACTCATACTTTTGACGGTAAGCCATCAATTGCGCTTAATCTTGATGCTCCAAAGAAAGTCATTAGACAAAGAGTTGTGCTTCAGCTTGCTAACCTTGGCCTTTCTTTTGTTCCACTTCCATCATTCATCAAAGACTTCGCTCACAGCTTTATTAAGTCTTTTTATGAGCAACAATCTCTAACTGAAGGCGCAATGTACGCTACATTTGAGTCAAAAGGCGATCCACGCGCAGCTAAGGCTATGGCCATGCAAGCATTGAATCCATTTGATTCAGTATTTCAATAATCGTTAAGAAAATTTAACTTTTTACTTAAAAAGGCCCAATTTATTGGGTCTTTTTTAATGCTTAATTGCCATATCATTTGGGCAATTTTTCATAATGATGATTCTATTTAGTCTTGTAAGTTGTCAAAATTACTGAGTTACGGCTCATATAAATTATTACTTCTATTATAAACAAATGATAATAACCACCGATAAGAGTCTGTGATGAAATCATTTGTATTCCTTATTCAACTTTTAATTCTATCCACACTTGTTGCGTGTGGAGGAAAGAAAGCATCGACTAAAACAAACCTCGTTTTGGGTGGGATTGTTGACTCTATCGCTGGTCAATCAGGCGGTACGATGATTTATGGTCGTCAACTTAGTGGTGGAGACGATAGCTTTGCTATTAAGCTTCCATACTCTGAAGACCTCGAACTTCCTAATGGCATGTGGCGTTTCGCTGCTGTAACTTGGGATGGAAACGATGCCAATGAAATTATGCAAGGGCAAACTCGCTGTGGATTAAACGAAGTTAATCTTCTTGGTGGAGATATAACTGTTTCAATGACTCTGTCTCAAGCGAATTGTGCAGCTCAATTTTTTGGTGATGATGAATCTAAGGAAGTCTCCGGTCAACCTAAAGTATTCGCACCAGCTACTTGTGCATTACTAGATGAAAAACGTGGTCGTCTTGATAATGGTCAGTGTAAAAACTCCGTCGGTACAGCTTTTACAGTAGAACTTCCGCAAAAACTTCCTGGCAGTAGTTATTCTCAGGGACTAGTTAGCGCTTGTATTACAGAAGAAACACCAACAAATGAATTCTTGTATGATTCAACGAAGAATCTTCGTGTTCCTATGTTTTTCCCAATTGGTTTCAATGAACCGATGATAAAACTGACTATATATGAAGATGCAGGTTGTACTCAAAACCCACAACAAACTATCGTATCAAACCCTCTTGCTGGTTCTGCATCACGTTCAATTGAGTTAGACTCAGATGTCGGAGGCTATGCAGGGATCAATGTTCTTTATGTTCATAATCCTATCTGCGAAGGAAGCTTTGCCACAGGTTCGACGCCATTTGATATTGATGGTGGTGGAGCAGGTAATGATTATATTCTATGTAATCCGACTCAGTTTGCGGCGATTATAGCTGATCTAACTGGTAATTATTTTTTAGATAACGACCTTGATTATTTTAATGAATCTGCCATTACTTCACCAATCATTGGTAGTCCATTTACTGGTGTCTTTGATGGTCGTGGCCATACTGTTTATGATCTCGACATGAATGTTGCTATCAGCGATTTTGGAATGTTTACAGATATTTCAGGTAGAGTCAGTAATCTAAAATTTGATGGAGCTGACTTAGAAGCGATCTCTGGTGATAGAGGCAATCTTGGTATTTTAGCTGGCAAGCTTAGTGGTGGTGGGGTCATTGAAAACATTGACCTCTACGATATTAATATTACGATAAATGGTTCTGTCACTGGTTCTCAGGTGGGCGCCCTTGTTGGTTATGTGAATAATACAGTACCTAATGGTGGCATTCGTCATATTAATGCAGAAAATATAACTTTTGATGCCACTGGCTACAAAGACTTCGGTGTAGTCATAGGTCTTATCGATGGCTCCAACTCTAGAGTTAGTGATATCAACGTTGAAAATGTTGACCTAGACTTTGATAACGGTACAGGTGGATGTATTGGTGGAGTCTTTGGAGTAGCAAAAAACGCAGCTAACGTTGAAAATATTTCTATTGTTGATCTGGATATTGGTGACTCTGGTAATCCTTCTGGAGGAACTTCACGAAGTAATATAGGTGGTATCGCTGGCTGTCTTGCTAATGGTTCATTATTAAAAAGCGCTAGAATTACATCATCGGCTATTTATACAGGATCAAATGCTGTTGGTGGGGCCGTTGGTTTTGCTGACCCTATTTCAGGAACTCCTGCAGATGTCTTTATAAAAGACGTGCTCTCTTCAGTTGATACCATTATTGGTAACAATAAAGTTGCTGGTGTTGTTGGTGATTCACAGGGGAGTGCAACTGCATCTTTGAAGATGGAGAGAAGTCGTTATATTGGTCCATCAGGCAGTGGTTATATTGAATGCGTTGATAAGTGTTCTGGCCTTGTCGCTAATTTAGGTGGAACAGAAACGCTTCATCAAGTTGATAAATCTTGGGTTAAAGATGTTGATATTCAAACGACTTTATCTTCTGGGGCAATTATTGGTGGGTTAGTGGCAACAGGACAGGATGCTACAATGAATTCTGTCTTTGGCGATAATGTATCGTTAACAACGCAAGTAAGCCCAAATACTGTTGGTGGATTGTATGGCTTAGCAACAGGTACTTTCTCTGTGACGAATGCCTATTTTATTGGCGATGTTTTTAATGATACTTTAGGAGATGACGGGCTGATAACTTCAGATGCCTCAGGCGATACTCTAGTTAATATTTATACCATGGGTAGTGCAACTAGAGGTGGCTATGGTCTTGGAACTCCAACGACTGCAACAAACCTATACTCAACTATTACAGGAAATATTACTCAGGTCGCTCAAAGTGTCATTGAAGATGGCACGACTTTAGTTGGAGCTGGTTTTACATCAGGGATTTGGGATAACCTTTCCAATGCTAATACCAAAAAAACATTTAATTTCGAAGTTCCATACGTCAAATTTGCCAACTCTGGATTAGGAAGCCGCAATGACCCGTATCTTGTTTCAAGCGAAGAAGGTTGGAATGCAATTGGCGATAAACCAGAATTTATGGGAAAGGCATTTAAATTAAATGCAGATCTAGATTTCAACTCCCTATCATTTTCGCCAATAGGATCGGTTACAAATCCATTTTGGGGAAATCTTTCTGGAAATGATTACTCCATTAGTAATATCTCTGAAACTAGTTGTACTTCTGGAGCCTATGGTGTGATTGGTAGTATATCAACCGTAACTGCCGCTGCTAATTTTGCTCGAGATGTCGGTGTCAATACTGATCCAAATAATGGATATCTTTATCTTTATGACAATACCTTTAATTGTACGTCTGCTAGCGTTGGGACGTTGGTTGGAAAGATAGAAGATAGAATTATTGGTGGTGCGCCTGATGTTAATAATGAATCTTTTGGAATTAAAATTCATAATATAGTTGTTGATGGTTCTGATTTATCATCAAATGCTGCAGGTTCAGTTGGTGGTTTAGTTGGATTAAGTAATCAAACCAATTCTGGAACACTCGTGCGTAATATCATTGTTTCTAATAGTCATATAGATGGTGGATCTACAACACCTTCTATTGGTGGCATTTTTGGCAAACTTGAAAGTACAGGTGCTGCGCCTTCAAATCAGGGACGAGTAGAGTCTTTAAAGTCTATTGATAATGTCATTACCGCTATTAATGCAGCTACGTCTACAGGTGGTATTTTTGGCGTATTTGCTGCAAATAACTTAGAAGTTCGAAAAATGATTACGAACTCTTATGTTGATGGACTTAATAACGTAGGTGGAGTCGTTGGTCTCCAGTCTGACGGAAGAATTGCTGAAGCTGTTTCTAAGGGAGATGTCTCTGGAAATACAAATGTTGGTGGCTTTGTTGGTAGTATGAGCTTAGCGGCGACTGTTATTGATGGGAGTTATTCTACAGCTTCTGTTACAGCAGGAACTAGTGGAAGTGGGTTCGCTGGCAGTATCATTGCTAGTGCGACGATTAAAAATTCATGGTATGACCCATCTTCTCTAGCGGGAGCAGCAACCCTTTCTCCTGCTAATAATATTACTGGTGCTGGTAGTAATCTTGTAATGGTTGGATCTGACACTGTCAGAACAGGGTTAACGCAAACGACTCTGACACAACTTCAAAATGATCCAGTCTTTTTTGCGGCTAACTTTACGAGTATTGATCCATTTGTCTTTGGTGCTGGTGATTATCCAAGACCATATTTTGAAGTCTTTCCACAATTTTTTAACGATTAACTTCTTTGTAGCTTATTCTTTTTTAGATTGGTAATCAGAATTAACAAGATTTGAATTAAAAAGAAAGAACCTAAAAAGATTGCTCCACCTTCGCTGAATCCATAAGAATGAAGTCCACTGGCGAGAATATAATTCACACCAAACCATGCCATCATGACACTCATGAATGCACCGGCAACTAAAGTTGCAAATCTCTTTGGTGGAATCCAAGCGGTGTAGCGACCGTGAAGAATCGCCATATAAATCATAAGAACAATGAGTGACCAAGTCTCTTTTGGATCCCAGCCCCAAAAACGACCCCAAGAATAGTCGGCCCAAACACCACCGAGAATAACTCCACCGGCCAGGAGGACTGTTCCCCACTTCATACATGTATAGATCAGATCAGCAAAGTAGCGCTCATCTTCAGCGTTGATACCGCCACCAAAGCTTCTTTTGATTAAAACGGTATTGGCCAAGACCCAAGATAGGGCTAGGGCACCATAAGAGATAATGATGGAAGTCACATGAGTCGAAAGCCAAAAGTTATCTCTAAGCACTGGTACGAGAGGGCTAATGCGATCAGATAGCATACCTGTGGCAAAGTTCATCATCATCATTGTCATGGCGTTATAAGCAAGGCCTACGTAAACGAAGGCTTTCTCTTTTTTAAGGTGACCAATGATGAGGCCTAGAAGCAGGGCTCCCCAGCCTGAAAATAGAACCGTCTCGTACATATTTGTAACAGGTGCACGACCTGAAATAATGATTCTAAAAACAATGAGTGCTGTTTCAACACCAATGGCACTAAAAGCAAAAATGAGAGCGATATTAAATCGTTTAAATAGTACAAGTGAAGCAAGACCTAGCAGGGAAAGGAGCATTGCCCAGCCCGGTAGGTGTGCTTTAGCAAAATGATATTCTAAAGTGTATAGGTCAGAAACTTTGCCTGAGTAAAATGAAGCGGACTCAAAAAGCAGATCTTTAAAAGGAGTTTGGCTTCCAGAAGCTTTTTTCGCCGCGACCTTAGTTTCAGTTAAAAAAGCAACTAAAGGAAACCAACTAGCCCCATCGGCAGCAGGCTCAGCAATCATCCAGTTATTACCTGCGATAATATCGTTGTAAAGTTGAACTTGACCCAAGACTGCACCAAGTGATTTTTGATAAGAGCTATCTTTTTCGGCCTGTCTCCATTCGAGGCGAATCTCTTGAATTTGATCGGAGAGTTCTTTTAATGAATAAGTGTGATCGCTCGGTTGCATTCCTAGAAATTTCTTAAGATCAACGTGTTCAACTTTAGCAGTAGGAGTTAATGAGTTTTCAAGACCCATACCTTGAAGCGAGAGTAAGCAAAAGGCAGTCACAGCGTCGTATTCACCAATTTTTCGCTCTCCTGTAACATATTTAATTGTTTCACTGGCATGAACATAAAGAGGCTTAACTCGTCCACCTTGTTGGATCGGAAGTTTTCCAAGTTCACTGGAGCAAAAGTAGGGCTCTTGGGCAAATAGAGTTGATGAAAATAAAACGGAAATGATGAAAAAGTACTTAAGCATTAGCGCTCTCCGTATTCATTTTATTGAATGTTTTATCGTCTTTAGTGGCAATAAGATCTGCCTTTTTCTTCCAGCGTTTACGGTTTAAAAAATAATGCCAAATGGCACCAAAAACCAAAAACAATGAACCTAGATATTTTAAAGGACGGCCTTGATCAACGTTTGCCGTTAGAGTTGAACTATAATTGCCTTGTTGGTCTTGAGAATAAGAAGCTTGATAAAAAGTAAAACCATTATACTTAAGGGGATTATTCATAAAGACATGGTGATCACTAGGACCTTCTTCGCTAAATAAACGCACGAAGCTTTCATAGCTGGCAGGATTATTAGTTCCTGGGTCTTTATCCATTTTAAAATTAGTCAGAACAAACTCAAACGGAAGATTAAGTGTTTCTTTAGTCAGATAAAGTTCAACTTTCTTTCCATCGACAAGAAGAACTAAACCTTTTTCATTCGTAATCCAATAATCCTGTGTACGAATCCTAATCTTTAAAGCTCTTGTGCCACCCTTAATGATTTCGCTATTTTTTTGAATAGGGATGACAGGAGTCGCTTCAAAACCCGGAACTTTAATGGCTTGGTGCTGTAATAGAGTGAGTTCAAAACCCATCCAAGGCAGTTCTACCGATTTCTTTTCATCAAGGGCGCCGCCTTGCCACTCATTTTCATCTTTATTGAAATAAGCGTGATAAGGACCAAATAAAAATAAGGTTGGCTTAGATTTAAATAATTGCTTGCTGAAAACTCTGTAAGGGGAGTCTTGGATGACTTGCATTTCTTTAGTGACAGGCCAAGGCGATAGTTCTGGGAAAAATGTTAGAAGTCTTTTCTTATCGTTATCTTTTAACACAAAAAATCGATTACCTGCTGTTGTCTTTTGAACAGATACACCTTGTTCTTCAGGAACGAAGCACTCACTGGTAGTTGAGTTCCAAACGACAACATCAGAGGCATTATTTTTGATAAAACACGGACCAAGTGCTTCAGGCAGATAATTCACCGATAATGGGCCAAGGCTCATATTTGATTTCGCATCATCAGCTTCTGGGTGAATTGAGAGCAGTATTTTTTCAGTAACCATGGCGTTGGCAATCATGTATTCGCTTGTATGCCTTGGAGCTGCTCTTGGATAACTACGAAGTTCGTTTTTCCAAGTGAAAACCTTTTCAGCATAAGGAAGATAATCGAGTAGTTCGAATTCTTGAAATTTATGATTGATCGTCGTTTCAAAAGCTGCGCTTGGAAGATTATAGGTATAAAGCTTGTCGTCGTTAGGAAATTCAATTTTTAAGACATCATTTGATAACATGATCTGTCTTGCTGGTGTATTTGGTGGCAAATGAATATTTCCATCAATACCTGCAAGATAAGTAATGGCAGAGCCTACACCGATAATGATCAAGCCGGCGTGGATGACATAAAAGCCATATAATCTTTTTTTAGGTGGTAGTCGTTGATAGGTGGCAAACAAAATTGAGAGGAACATAAAAAACTGTAAAAGCATGAAGGGCCATGTTTTATAAACTGTTCTTCCCGCAAATTCAGTTCCAAAATAGCTTTCAACAAAGGTGCCAACAGTCATGGCCAAACTAAAGATGCCAATAATAATGACAGCAAATTTCAAGCTACCAATTGTGGCTTCGAATTTTTCGTAAAAGTGATGCAACTTAGATAGCATTTCAGTGGCCAACGATCTGAGTTTATTAGAATTTCAAGACCTAAAACCTACCACGCTGACCTTGGCTGAGCAAAGTTTATTGTGTCAAAAAGGTGTAGGCCCAGACCAAGCTATAAAGAGCGACTTGGTGACCTAAATATATTTTAAGTGAATGTTTACCCGGCCAAATAATTGTTTGCCAGATCTTTCCTGACGGATACTTAGGCAAAAATCGATAAATATTGATCGACTGGAGGTATATTCCCAACAAGACCCAAGCGAGCCACGGAAGTGGTGGAATATAATCCATTGATGCATGATTTAGCTCGATCCATGGCCATTGGACTCCCAATAACTCACAAAGGATGATCATAATTGCAAAAAGAAGAGAAAGTCTTTGCCGTCCAAGAAATGGCAAACATAAGAGCGAATTGATCGCAATATTATGTAGTGTACCAAAATAGATCCAACCTCTTGGGAAAGCAAAATAGGTCGCGATGCTGATGACAATGGCACAGACAGAGATTTTTATCCATCTTCTCCAAAATGAAGGCCAGCGGTAGTCAGGAAAGTGAGCTAATTGAAGTGACATGCCAACTGATAGCAAAAAAAGAAAAACAATCACACATGGAAACCAAAGCCAGAATGGATCTCCGGCAAAATCAACTTCGATATGACCAAATAAATTAAGATCATAGGATAAATGAAAAATCACCATTAAATAGATTGCTAGAGATCGAATAGCATCAAGCCAATCATATCGAGCTGTCTTACTCATAAAATTCCCACCAGGTCTGAATTGGCTCTTGGCTCCATAAAATGATTGATTTTGACGTCTCAATCCTTAATTCTGCGTCATTGCATTGATTCGAGAGCAAAAGATCATCAAGTATCTTGCATGGCTTATTTTCAAGCTGCCATTTCCATCCACCTTGGAGAGTCACAAGGGTTTCTTCCAAAGTCAAAAGACTCACGGTAGAAGCGTTTAAGTGACCTCTCCACTGACCTGGACTTAGAATGAGGCAATGATTATCAATTCTTGCTTGAGCGCCTTTGAGAGTGTCTAAATGGCGCTTGAAACAGGCAAGTCCTATAAGATGATGATCGAGCCGTTCTCCACTAAATCCAAAAGCTCTAATGATCTTGCTTGATGAATGGTCTCTAATATAAGTGAGCGCCAGAGCTAAATCGCTTTGATTCTTATCGACTGGATGTTGAATATCTAAGATTTTGTCACAACTATCTCCATCTCCGATTGATAGCCATGACTCTTTTGTCTCTATTTTACTCTTAGCTAAAATTCCGCCATCGACAGCAATATGCTGCTCAACAGAGGATTTAATGTATTCTTGTGAAGCCATATTTATCGATGACTGATAAAGTGGTCCCCAAATCCATAGAGATTTTTCCATAAGAGATTGTACGAAGTCTTTTATCTCAGGGTCAAATATGACCTTATTGTGCTACGGTTGATTTATGACGTTCTCAAAAAGAATTCTTGATTTTGCTAAAAAGGGCGAGTTTGTCTTTGATTTAGATCAGCAACAAAACTCCATTCATTGGCACCCAGTGGTGGTTGATGAATATAAATTTGGGTTAGGCTGGGACTGTAATTGGGAAAATAGTTCATTTCAGTTAATGATATCGACTGATTCTAAGCTCTGCGAGTTAGATAAAGCCTATCTTGAAGCTTTTTGTCATTTGTCACGATCATTAAACTTCACCAAAATTAATCTCATCTCGTATCGCGATCTAGAGAACTACCTTCGAGATGAAAATCATCTAGAGGCCCATAGTAGAGATTTCGAGCATCAAATATTGGCCATCCACTGGATTGAAAGCTTTAAAAAAGGCTTGATGAGACCACTTTTTAAGAGTTTTTTTGACTCTATTCAATCGATTCCGATCCAATCTGGTGCCGATCTGATCAGATGTATTGAAATGATTAATCAAAAAATGAAGCTTCAAACTCGCATTGGTCCACATTTTAATCATAGCGAGATCATTGCACTCATTCCTCAGGCAGAGTCGCCACTTAGATATGAAATTCAATGGAGATTTCATCATGAGATTGAGCCAGAAATGGCCCAAGCATTATGTCTTAGCCTCGAGGAATCACTTTCAAGTGATGCGCTTATGGTGAAAGTGGTTGCCGAATCCTGAGGCACAGAGTTATCCTGATAAGAATTATCAATGTTTAAAGATTAATGCTCTAAGGAAAATGACATGCGTATTGATATTGCTTTGTGGATTTCGATTTCTTTACTCTCAGCTTTCTCCAGTGCTCAGGCTCAAGATGCAGCAAAAGGTGAGAAGCTTTATTCAACTTGTATTCAGTGTCACGGTGATAAGGGACAGGGCCTTCCTGAGAAAAAAGCACCTCATATCGCCGGCCAACATGAATGGTATATTTTGAGCTCACTTAAAGCATTTAAAGCTGGTGAGAGAAAAAATCCTGAGATGCTCCCTTATATTAAAGGTTTATCAGAACAGGACTTTGCTGATTTAGCTGCTTACGTTTCAAAAATTGCACCATAATTCTCAGCTCATGCTGAAAGGTTAATCTATGTCGGACACTCTAAACTTTATAAAAGCATCCAAAAAAGGCGATTATAAAAGCATATATGAACATAATCTTGACGTTTTCTCGGATTCTCCGGACTTCGAATGGACTTTTGACGATATTAAGAAAGAAGTTCAAGACGGTTGGGAGCTTTATTCGGTCATGAGCGGAGATATTATTATAGCGGCGCTGTTTTTTCGCCAGGATGATGATTGTCTTCTCACAAAAAATACTGCGCTCAAAATGGATTTCCAAGGAGCTGGTCACAGTCATCGTATCAAAGAATTTTTTGAGAAGATTGCCAGAGAACGCCGTCTAGACCGCATTTATCACTATTGTGGCATCGATAACTTTAGAATGTATTCTCTCAATGAGAGTCACGGATATAGAAAAACGGACAGAAAATTAGGCCCTAACGGGACAGTTGTCGAGTGGATGAAGAAGCTAAAGTGAGTCCCCTAGGAGACTCTCTAGAGAAAAATTAATTTTTTATTTTGTAT
>CAYGRY010000049.1:22129-22409 GCA_964352405.1 uncultured Halobacteriovorax sp. | reverse complement strand
ATAAAATTTTTAATAACAAAGAAGCCGTTCAACCAACGACTGCTGAAACGAAAGAGCGTGGGACAACCAACTTATACGGCTGGCACAGACTACTCATTGATCTTAAATGGGATAATTATCAAAACAAGTCAGTTGATCAACAAGCTGCGTGGGATCAGATTGGAAAACTATTTCTTGATTCCACTAAACATTCACTTGTTGCAGTAGATGAAACAAACTTTGAAAAGTATCGTTCAAGGATACAAAACCTTCAAGAATCAACATATGAACCTGCCAGACA
>CAYGRY010000049.1:0-22119 GCA_964352405.1 uncultured Halobacteriovorax sp. | reverse complement strand
ACGATCTTGTTGCCATCGTCTTTGCTTCGCCACTTAAAAGACACCCTCTCGATAGAGGTTTGCGTATTGATCCGTACTTTGATGATGAAAAATCAATCTACGTCATAGACACAACCGTCGCAAATGACTTTCAAGGTGGCGGTCTTGGTCGATTCTTAAAGTATGCTCTAACTGCATGGGCAGCAGCAAAGGACTTTAATCGTATTCAAGGTAGAAATAGAGATCGTATGGCCGCGAGTATGTTGTCTATCAATCTCTCCTTAGGTGGTTATGAGCTTAACTATCTTAAAGAAGACTATCCTGATTTTGAAAAGTATAGAGACGTTGTTTACTATACCTGTCCTCTTAAATGGACTAAACCTCCTTTATCACTTCATAGCGCGATTGATTCTTTAGTCGGACACTCAACACTTAATAAAGAATGGATGAGAAAAAGCCTTGTTACAGTGAACAACAAAATTTGCCTTTCAAATTTTGTCAGTCATAACTTTCTACTTGATGTTGAAAAGATCTCGAAGCAAATGCCTGAACAACTTAGACATGGATACACTTGTTCTGGCCAATCCGAAGCGGTAGATAAAGTCGCAAAAAGCCTTTGGTATGTTTCTGATAAATATACCAACAGAATGCTTACCTTTAAGCAGCATAGCTTTGGTAAAGGTTCTTTCTTATCAAGGTCTCTATCAGATCATAACGATCCGTATTTCAAAGTAGATCACTTAGAAACTCCAACGACAGCAAACCATGAACAGATTCTTGAACAGATCGAAGAGTTAACAAATAAGAATAAATATCTCGCTATTTGGATTGAGCCTCTTCCACAAAAAACGATGGAAGCCGTTCCTTATAAGTTCTTGATGGAACTTAGAAGACTATCAAAAGAAAAAGGTATTAATCTTGTTTTCAATGAAACCGGAGCTCAAGCCTACCGTTTCAATAGCAAAAATTATTTTTCAAGTAATGATTCTGCTATTACTCCAGATTCATCCATGGTTTTCCTAGGCGGCCAAGCGGCCATGGCCTTTGTTCGAAAAGAACTTTTCATCGAAAAACCGTTAATGATGATTTCAACTTGGGATGGAGATGAATTCTCCTTTGCTAGTTATGCCATGGGAATGGAAAAGCTTATTAAAGATCATGATGCTTATATCAAGCTTGCTCGCGACTTTGAATCAAAGCTTAAAAAGATGCTTGATAACCATATTGGATTACAATTCGGCTTATCGGGTCCACGAGGTTGGATTGCAGGAACACTTCCTTATTCTTTAAGAAAGTTATTTAAAGAAGAAGGTGACAGACATATTCTTTGCGCCACCTATGAGGCCATGGATGAGTTTGTGAAAGAGTGGGCCTGGGAAGAAAACTCATGAGTACAGACCAAGGCTTTCCAGTCATAACTTATTCAGGCAATTCCCCTTTAGAATGGGGAAAAATGCACGGCGAGCAATTTAGGTCTGGAATCAAAGAGCTTGCAATGATTCGTCGTGAGCTGATGCTTGCAAAGAACCCTAGCCTCTTACCAAAACTAGAAGAGTTATCTAAAGCTCAGTGGGATGCTAGTACAAAGTACGACCCAGTTTTAATGGAAGAAGTAAAAGGTCTTGTGGCCGGTAGTGGTCTGACTAATCTCGATTTAGTTATCCTTAATAATTATACAGATTTTAGAGACCTTCAATTACCTGAAGAAGGATGCTCAACAGTTCATGTCCAAACACAAAATCAAACATTGGCAGGACAAACATGGGATATGCATAATTCAGCCAAGAATTATCTTTGTCTGATCCATATTCCTGAAAGCGAAAATTCACCAGAGATGCTTAGTTTGTCACTTGTAGGTTGTCTTGGTCTTATGGGTATCAACACTCATAACTTTCTTGTAGGTGTTAATAATATCAATACAACCAATGCTAAAACTGGAATTCTTTGGCCTTTATATGTCAGAAGACTTCTACGTGAAAAAAGTGTACTAGATGCAAGAAAACTTCTAGAAACTGCGCCTGTGACTTCTGGTCATAATTATATCGTGTCAGATAAAGCCCAAGGCGAACATTGGGAAGTAACTCCAAGTGTCTCTGAGCGTGTGGGACATGTTGATGCTGGAAAATCTGGCTACTCATTTCATACCAATCACTGTATTGGATCTAAAATAACTCCTTTTGAAGATCAATCGAGTCGTTCCTCTACAACACAAGTCAGATGGGATTTACTTGATAAGCATGTACCGCATGTCGGCTCACTTACAGACATGTACTCCTTATTAACCTCTCATGACGGGTACCCGAAATCTCTGTGCTCTCATTTCGAGTCAGGGGCGCAAGATCCATCATTTACTTGTGGCGGCGGTATTTCAGATTTAAGAGCGGGAGTCGGTAAGTTTTGGCGCGGATGTCCCGAGCACGATAAAAATTTTAGAAAAGTTGATTACCGTTTGGAGGCAGGACATTTTGTTCTGAGTTAAAATGGATTTACCTTATTATATTTCATGGTCTGCACAAAAAAATGCAACACCACTAAAAGTAAAATCAAATACTGATTGTATTATGCATCTTGAAAGCGGTGAGAACTTAGTCGATTTATCTGGTATAAGTTTTCAGGCAGGCTTTGGCTTAAACAATCAGACCATTTTAAATTGTGTAAAAAAACAAATCGATCAATCCATGGCGATTGCATCACCTAAAGCGCAATTCCCGCTTAAGGATGAGATGGCCAACAAACTCATTCAACTGGTAGGACATGAAGGAAAAATTTTTTGGACTGTTTCAGGTGCTGAAGCGGTTGAAAATGCGCTTAAGATGATCAAGGTTGCGACAGGAAAAAATAAAATTCTAGCGAGAAAGCGCTCTTACCATGGAGCAACCATGGGAGCACTTGCGGCTACCGGTGATTGGCGCCACGAGCCCTATTTTCCAAATGGCAGCGACACTATAAGAATTCCTGAGCCAATCGATGATCCAGATTTAACCAAAACCAGAGATATTATCTCAAAACATGGTCCTGAAAATATTGCGGCCTTTATTATAGAAACAGTCACTGGCGGAAATGGTGTATGGGTTTTACCAGTTGAGTGGTGGGCCGGTATCCAAGCGCTTTGTGATGAATTTGATATCAAACTGATCGTCGATGAAGTCGTCACCGGCTTTTATCGTACAGGCAAAGCAATGGGCTTTCATCACTATCCGGTTAAGCCAGATATGGTCTGCATGGCCAAAGCTATAACAGGTGGCTTTGTTCCTTTTGGTGCCGTGTGGAGTGCTCCATGGGTTGCTAAATATTATGAAGACAATATTTTGTCCTGCGGACTGACGAATTATGGCCATCCACTAGGATTAGCTGCACTAAGTGGAGTATTTGAAATCATTGAAGATCCAAGCTTTCATCTAAACCTTAAAAAAAATATTGAGATTTTTTCTCAAAAGCTTGAAGCAGCTAAAAAGCTTAAAAGTGTTAAGGCCGTACGACATTTAGGTCTGTTGGGTATTATAGAACACCATAAGAAAATTGATTTCGAGGCTTATAAAGAAGTAGGGCTCTTTGTTTACAATCACCCTGGTGATGCGATTTTATCCCCTGCCATGACAATGGATCCGACATTATTAGAGAACTCACTTGATAAATTATTAAAGGTAATCAATGACTAAAGTATGTAAGGATGCCAGCGAAGCTTTGGCACAATTTAAAAGTGGAATGACTTTAATGAGTGGTGGCTTTGGCCTTTGTGGTATTGCTGAAAACTGTATTGATACTCTAGCTAAAATGGACGTTAAAGATCTGACGGTTATTTCAAATAATATCGGAAACTCTGGTAGAGGTTTAGTCAAAATTCTCATTCAAAAGAAAATTAAGAAAGCCTATTGTTCTTATGTCGGTGGTAATCCAGACCTAGAAACACAAATGATGAATAAAGAAATTGAAGTAGAGTTAGTACCTCAAGGTACTTTCTCTGAGCGTATCAGAGCTGCTGGAATGGGAATCAGAGGTTTCTATACGCCAACAGGTTACGGAACTCTTATTGCTGAAGGCAAGGAAGTGAAACACTTTGATAAGCCCTGTATCTTAGAACTTCCTCTTCATGCTGATTACGCCATTATCAAGGCTCAAAAAGGCGATAAGTATGGAAATCTTTGGTTTAAAGAAACGGCTCGAAACTTCTCCCCTCTCATGGCCATGGCCGCTAAAACGACAATCGTTGAGGTTGAAGAATTAGTGGAGCTTGGAGAGATTGCTGCCGAAGATGTCCATGTTCCAGGATTGTTTGTTCAATATATTTTTCAAGGTAAAGATTATAAAAACGATATAGAGTTTTTGAAAGTTGAAGGAATTGATTCATGAGCTGGACAAAAGAACAAATGGCCGATGAAGTTGTAAAACTTTTAACTCACGGATCAAGTGTCAATTTAGGGATTGGCATGCCAACCATGGTCGCCTCTAGAATTACACCCGAAATGGATATTATGATTCATTCAGAAAATGGTGTTCTTGGTGTTAAAGGTCGCCCCCTTAAAGATGAAGTCTCGGCCACGTTAATCAATGCTGGTAAAGAAACGATTAGCATTAAAGAGGGAGCATCATTTTTTGATAGTGCTATGAGCTTTGGCATGATTCGCGGCGGACATATTGATTTTTGCGTACTTGGTGGAATGGAAGTTGATTCCAAGGGAAACCTTGCCAACTGGATGGTACCAGGAAAGAAAGTCACCGGAATGGGTGGCGCGATGGATCTGGTTAACGGTGCTAAAACTGTGATTATCATGATGTCTCATGCCGATAAGGAAGGACACGTGAAACTCGTCCCTGAGTGCACTCTTCCGTTAACAGGAGTAGGCGTTGTAGATATTGTCGTGACTGAGCGAGGAGTCTATAAACCAAATGGTTCAGACTTTGATGTCATCAAACTCGCCGACTAACGGCCGTCTATAATATTGACGATTGATTTCTGCTAACCTATTGGAATCATATGATTTTTTTGGTCTCATCTTTGCTTAATAAGGGGGATGCAAAAATTAAAACTATTTCTTATTTCCTTCTTTTTTATATCGCCTCAGCTCTTTGCTGGAATTCTCAAGTTTGAAAATGAGAATATCGTTATTCAAAAAGAACTCGCAAAGCTGGAGTATGCACTTAGAAGTGATGAAAAAGCACGACTGCCTCAAAACCTTATTCTTAAAACCGGCCTAAAGCAGCCTCTGCCCATTCGAGCTGGCTGTGAAGAATCTGTAGAAAGTCGCTACATTAATAAAAACTTAGAAATTAATGAACAACTTGTAAATATGATGGGGACTACAGAGTATTCTAAACAGTACCTTGGTTGTTCACATAAGATCGCCTTTTATCTGGCTTTAGAAAAGGTTTTGCATAAGTATAAAACTTCAAACAAGCGTGATATTGAAAAACGAAAACTCACCAAATCCCAGCGAAGAAATATTAAAGACATCATCGAGACCATTATCCAACGGACTCACCACCTCCTTTTAAAAGAAAAAATTACAATTGATATTTATGATATTGATTCTGATGAATTCTTTATGGTGAGTAATTTCAAACTCAAACGAGTACTAGGCAAAGATCATTATCGTATTGGTGTAAATCCTAAAATCTTTGCGCTCGATATACCTAAAGATGCACTAATCGCAGTATTAGCTCACGAATTACAACATACAATGGATTATTCATACAAAAGCTTTGTGACAGGTATTATTCCTATTGGGATTAAGCTACTCATCAAAAAACATCGCTATCGCTATGAAAGACAAACGGATTTAAAAACATTGCTAAACGGCTATGGAAATGGACTGATCTCTTATAAAAGATGGCAGTACCGTCTACTTTCTTCAGATGATTTAAAAGTTAAAAGAGAGAATTACCTGACTCCAGGGGAAATCGAACTCATCCATAAGAAGATGAAAACAAAAGAAGCCCGAATTAGAAAAGCTCTATCCGGGCGAATGCCTAAAAACTTAGAGGAATGGCGAAAACATCTTAATTAAGAGAGCAGCTGCACTCTAATCTAACCTGTCCATCTCCCCAGATATCTAAGGTATACATATCAACATAAGAAGAGCTGTGACTACTAGCCGACTTGCGATCGCCAGTAATATCAGATGTAACTGTCGTCGTTACAATAATATCGTTATCAATTGTTCCTTCGCAGCTGTACTCACCCATGGCGATATTAATCATTCTGCCATAAGGCTCAGCATAGGCTGATCTTGTTTGAAACTGACCTACTTTCATATCACACATAAAAGTATCGGCCATTGCGCTAATAGAAGAAGTCATTAAAATTAATGCTACGAATGTCTTCATGTAAACCTCCAAGTTTTAATTATCACTTGGTATAACTTTAGAGATGGGTTACAAGGGGAATTCGTAAATAAATGTTAAACTTATATGGCATAAAGCACTAATTTTATGAAGATACATATCCTACTAAGCCTTTTACTTGTGACAGGTCAGCTTAAGGCCCAATCAAGCTTTAAAAGAAATAAGAGCCTTTTTGAAGCTGGCTTTGGTGCAGTCTATGCCTCTATCCCTCATTACCCAGGTTCATCACAAACCAATACTCTATTTGTTCCATTTCCAACTGTTATTTACAGAGGTGATATATATCGCATTGATGAGGATGGTGGCGCCAGAACGAGATTCTTCTATTCAGATAAAATGGAGATCAATTTAAGTATCGGTGGCTCACTACCTGTCAGCACAAAAGACAGCAAAATAAGACAAGGAATGCCCAAACTAGATACAATTGGTGAAGTCGGACCTGGTTTTATTTATCATTTTTTTAATAAACGAAACGCAAAAGGTTTTAGACTCTCATTAAATATTCCTGTTAGATTAGCAATTTCTAGTGATCTCAAATACACCAAAGAGCGTGGCATTGTGTTTAACCCACTTCTTTATGGTTTTTATGATCTTAACGAAAGCTTTGCACTTATTGGTGGATTATCAGCTTATTGGGCAACTAAAAAATATAACTCGTACCTTTATGATGTAGCTCCTCAGTACGTCACTCCAATAAGATCGGCCTACGATTCAAAATCAGGCTATGTTGTAAGTAACCTTTCACTTGCTCTTTTGCACACACGAGGGGACTTATCTATCTTTGCCGGAAGTATTCTCAATGATGCATCCAAAAGTGCGAACAAGAACTCTCCTTTATTTGAACAAAAAATTAATTGGTCGCACGCTATTGGTTTTACTTACTTTTTCTATGAATACCTCTAAAACATGCTAAGATTATCGGTATGGAAAACTTTAAACTGTGGATTGATGCTGACGCATGTCCAAGGGAAGCTAAGGAGCTGGTTTTTAAATCAGCCGCAAGACTAAAAATTAACGTACATCTCGTTGCGAACGCCTTTATGTCTATCCCTATTTCTCCACTGATTCATTTTGTCCATGTCGATCAAGGCGCAGATGTCGCAGATCAGTATATCGTCGACCACGTCGCCGTCAACGATCTAGTTATTACCGCCGACATCCCGCTGGCTGCAAAAGTTATAGAAAAACATGCACTTGTGATTACTCCCAGAGGTGAAGTCTTTGATGAAGATAATATAAGCGAGCGACTCAGCATGCGTGATTTTATGAGTAATCTAAGAGATGAAGGAATGCAAACCGGCGGACCTGCTCCCTATGGGGCCAATGACCGTCAACAATTTGCCAATGCTCTCAACAAAATTTTAACGCAAGTTTTAAAGTAAGGTTAACAATGAAGAAATGTATTGGATGGAAAGAACATATTTCACTGCCTGATCTTGGAATTAAGTCTTTAAAAATGAAAACAGACTCTGGAGCAGCGACATCATCCTTACATGCCGAAGATATTGAAATTTACAGAAAAGGTAAAAAGACGTTCGTACGTTGTAAAATAGTTCATGAAGTTTCTGACGAGCTCAAACTAAAAAAAATTGATCATGAGGTTCTAGAGTTTAGAACAATTAAATCATCAAACGGAATGGCTGAAAGAAGACCAGTGATTGAAACAACCGCTGTTTTATTTGGCGAAAAATGGCTCATTCAACTAACTCTTACAGATAGATCTTTAATGGGTTTTCAAATGCTTTTTGGAAGACAAGCGATGAAAGGAAGATTCACAATTGATCCAGCTAAATCATTTTTAGCGCTTAAAAAACTTAAATAAGCTCGTCGTAAAGCTCGATCGCCTGACGGACTTTTTTTGCATTAGTGAACGTTGCGATATGAAACATAGCATCTCCACAACTTACTAAGGGTATTTTGGTCATACCGATAATAATACCGTCTTTCTCTGCTTCAACTTGGTGAATACTTTCGCCAAATGGATCGGAGATCTTGGCAAGCACATCGCCTTTATAAACTCTAGCACCAATATGTTTGTTAACTAAAAAAGAGCCACTGTGAGGAGCTCTGACCCAATAACTATCGTTAGCGATAAAAGTTTTTTGCTCAGCTTTTGACTCTGTTTGTTTTAACTTTGGAAGCAAACCAATACTTCTCATTGTACTGATACAGCCTTTGACACCTGATCTAATGATACTTTCTTCAAAACGTAAGGCTTCTCCACCTTCAAATAAAAGCATGGGAATGCCTTTTCTTCTGGCTGCTTCACGTAATGAACCATCTCTTAAAGAGGAATCAATAACAACAGGGACTCCAAATGCTTTGGCGAGAGTCTTAGTGGTCGTGTTATCAAGACACGCTCTAATTTGGGGAAGGTTAGTTCTATGAACTGCTCCAGTATGAAGATCAATTCCATGGGTGCATTTATTAACAATTTCTTTCATAAAAATTGAAGCCAGTCTTGAAGCAAGCGAGCCATTTTTTTGACCTGGAAATGATCGATTTAAATCTCTTCTATCTGGCAAATACCTTGAAAGGTTATTAAAGCCAAAGACATTCACAATAGGAATGGCAATCAGAGTCCCTCTAAGTTTATCAACCGAGACTCTTTTTAAAACTCGTTTAACAATTTCGACACCATTAATTTCATCGCCATGAATTGCCGCCGAGATAAACAATGTTGGGCCGTCCACTTTTCCGCGAACAACTTCAATAGGAATACTTATATCGGTGTAGTCATAAAGAGCAGCGATTCTTAAAAAAATCTTCTTTCTCTCGCCAGGTTTAATCGTTTGGCCATCGATAACTAAATTTTCAAGCACTAGCCTTTGCCTTTAGTTTTGTTTGTTTTCTTCTCTGCCACTGCTTTTTCAATATATTTAATAATAGATGAAGCAACATTTTTTTCAGTGTATTTTTCAATACCTTCAAGACCTGGTGAAGAATTCACTTCCATAATAAGTGGTCCACGTTTTGATCTTAAGATATCAACACCCGCGACGTTTAAGCCCATAACTTTTGCTGCCTTCATGGCGGCTGCTCGCTCAGCTGGAGTGATCGATATTGCTTTTGCTGAACCACCAAGGTGAAGATTAGATCGGTATTCACCTTCAGCACCCTGTCTCATCATTGAAGCTATAACTTTATCGCCGACAACAAAACAACGAATATCAGCTCCACCTGCTTCCTTAATGAACTCTTGAACTAAAAAGTGAGCATTAAGACCACGAAGCATATCGATAACGCCTTCAGCTGCTTTATTACTCTCAGCAAGAACAACTCCTTTCCCCTGAGTTCCTTCTAGCATTTTAATAATACAAGGAGCACCACCAACCATTTTAATAAGATCATTGGTCATACGAGTTGAGTGAGCAAAGCCAGTTATTGGCATACCCAAACCGTGCTTTGACATAATCTGTAATGATCTAAGCTTATCTCTAGATCTTGAAATCGCTACAGATTCATTAACAGCATAAGCGCCGCTCATTTCAAATTGACGAAGTACTGCTGTTCCATAAAATGTAATGGATGCTCCAATTCTTGGAATAACAGCATCAAAAGAATCTAAATCTCTTTTCTTATAATGAACGATAGGTTTTCCTGAGGCGATATTCATAAAGCATCGTGTAGGATCAATCACCTCAACCTCATGACCAGCGAGTTTAGCTTCTTCCACTAACCTCGATGTTGAGTAAAGTTTAGGGCCTCTGGAAAGAATACCGATTTTCATGAATAACCTAATGTTGGATATATTATTTCGCTGACTGTCTCAAATAAGGAAAACTTAATCAAGAACACATTTAAGCCTGCCACTAACATTCCATTTTTTGCCTTTAAGCATTGCCGGAACGACCAATTTCTCAAGCATTTCTAGGTTACAAGCTTCAAAGCCATAGAAGAAATTGGTGTCAACCGCTCTTCTATCACGACAATAGCTCATGACATCATTTTTATTAGGAGATTGATCACAACACTCTTGTCTTTCGCTCAAGCTGAGCTCTGGTTTCATACATTTTGTTGAGGTGTGACCTAGAAACATAATATGTCCAAGTTCATGAATAAGCTCATCAACTAAGTTTTGATCGCTTACAATCTCGGTGCGACCACCGTCAGGCAACCCCCAGGCAATTTCCCTTGGTTGTTCAGTAATAGCAACACGTCCGTTGGCAAACCCAAGGGCCTCATACTGAGCACCAGAAATAACCAACAGAGCATCGAGTTTTTTATAATGTTGACCAATCTGAGACTTTTCTACTTCTTCATAAACTTCGTTAATAATCTTTCCGCCTACATTGTCGTAATACCACATACGCTGAAGTCGTTCTTTGTCAGTAATGTTGTTGTACTGATAGTCAGGATAGAGACTGATATCGTGTTTATAAGGCAAAGCACCCATTTGTGAGATATTCAATTTGACTAAGCCATTAGTAGACTTGTCGTAACGCTCTTTTAATAAAGGTGCAATTCGTTTAATGTCATCAAGGCTCCATTCACTTCCGTAATAAACCAAGGCGACATTAAGAATGGGTTTAGACCTTTTCATATAGCGTTTGGGTTTCATTCCATCGGCCAATGAATTAGATTTCGCCATAGTAGTAAAAGTCATAAATAGAACTGATAAAAAAAGTATAAGATTTATCATGCCTTTAGATAAGCAATATCAAGGCCAGTCTTAGAGCCTAGGAATAGCTAAAATCGAACAACTTTTAAACAATATGGGCCTTACTGCCTATAAATTAAACGAATTCTGCTTTTCTTTATTTTTGACGAGATTAATTGGCAGATCCTTGCCTCAAAAAACACCGCTAAACAATTGAAATTACTAATGTTTTTATGTGGAGCTTTTTGCTTATTAGGTTAATTTTCAATTATTTCCTATAATGATAACTATGAAGTTTTATGTCCTCCTATCATTTTTCTTTGCACTTAACTCCTTCGCCCAAACGACTGTGCTAACTCCCGCTGAGTACCCTTTACTTCACTACTCCATATCTGAAGAGTACCCATATAGAGCGAACGTAACCGTCATACCACCGGCTCCAGTTTGTGTAGCAAAATCTGAAAACAATAAAAAAGATCAAATAAAAAAAACTATTGGTGAAGAACAAGAACGTATACATCGTTCTAATGTTCATATCAAACCAGAAGATACAGTCATTACAATTTCAAGTGAAAACCAAAGAATTGCTGAAGAAGCAAAGAATGAGCTAGAAACAAATCTTGCTCAAATAGGAACAGACTTCACTGATGCTGACGAATTCTTCAGGTCTATCACTGGTGAACCTCCTCCAAACTGCCAATACTCTTTGAGAATTAATCAAACCAATGTGAATAAAATCTGTCAGGCCATGGATGACTTAGCGAATGACAGACCAGTAAGAGACTCTGCTAAATGTCACGTCTCAAATTGTTCAACTGCAAGTTATCTCGCCATGATTCAAATTGCTAAGTCTCGCTCCGATTGGTCTTCAATTCAAAATCGTTTCACTTGTCGCACACCTTTTCCTGCGGCTTATCGACTATTCGTTGGACCAAATGGTCTTCAAGCGTTTATGCAAGAGTATGATTTAGGCGATGCTAGAAGAATTCGACTAAGCGGCAATGCAAGTTCGCGAAGTTCAAAACTACAAAATGATTTTGCCCAAGGATTTCCAAGAAAAAGTGATCCGATTCTTTTACAAAGAGATCAAACCAAAGGTGGAACAGGTCACTCAGTGATCTTCTCTCATTTTGAAACATCATCAGGAAGTACTTACAATCCTGAAAGTCCTGAACAAATCTCAAAAGTTTGTTATTGGTCTAGTAATCAAGGCACACGTGGTACATCGAATCGCTGTGAGAATGTTAGTTATATGAGCTTCATTGATGCTGCTCATCTTAAAAGCTAAGGACTAAGCACAATGAAGTTTTTATTACTTAGTTTAGCTCTACTGTTATCAACCAATCTCTTCGCCAATGAATGCTCTAAAAGATTTAATTTAAGCGATTTTCAAGGCTATGACTCTTCTAAAGATTGCGCTTTAGAATGGAAAAGTAATAAGAAGCTCTATAGCGCTCAGGTCGTTTTTCTAGAAAAAGGTTGCCAGCGTTTTGAAGGTGCTGAAAATCAAGATTGTTACTATGTGCTGTATTGTCCCCAAAATAAGAAAGAAGAAACTTTTATTAGTCCTCCGGTTTATGATGATGAAGAATATTTGAATCAATACTGTGCCTTTTCAAATCCACAGCTTCGTATGCTTTTAGGTACTGATAATGAAAGTCCTAAAAGTCCTCTACAGGCGATGATAGATTGTAAGGATAAAAAGGCAGTCTCTATCAGCTTGAAATCAGCAACAAAACTCTCAAAAACTTGTAAGCTTTAATTAAGCTATATCTTGCTAACGTATTAAAATTACACTATTGTGGTCCTATCAAATCCACAAGAGAAGTAATTGATGAGCGAGCATAATCCCCATAAGCCCAAACAAGATATTCCAAGCGTTCTGGCGCGCTTAAAGCGCCCTAAAAAAGCTGTTGTTACTGCTGGTATGCCTTATGCCAATGGACCACTTCACTTAGGTCACTTGGCCGGCGCTCATGTCCCTTCTGATATTTATGCTCGTTGGCTTCGTATGCTAATTGGTGCAGACAATGTCTTATTTGTTTGTGGCACAGATGATCACGGATCAACGTCAGAAGTCGCTGCCAAAACTCAAGGCAAGTCGACCAGAGAGTTTATTGACGAAATCCATAGCAAACAAACAAAGACAATGGAGAAATACTCTATTGGACTAGATGTTTATACAGGAACTTCTCGCGTCGAAAATTATGAAGCTCATAAAAATCTTTGCCAAGAATTTCTTACCAAACTTTATGATAATAAGATGCTCTCTAAAAAATCGAGTGAGCAGTGGTTTGATCCACAGATGAATCTTTTCTTACCTGATCGTTACGTTTACGGCACATGCCCTAATTCCCATTGTGATAATCAAAAAGCTTATAGCGATGAATGTGAAAAATGTGGCACACAGTACGAACCTAAGGCCCTTAAAGAGCCTAAAAGTGCGATTAGCGATGCCACGCCAGTTCTAAAAGAAACGGAACACTGGTGGCTTGATATGTGGCAAGTCAGCGACACGCTCAAAGAGTGGATCGAAAGTAAGCAGAAAACTTGGCGTAAAAATATTATCAGTGAAGTTCTACCGACTGTTTCACCTTCTATTATTTTTGATAATACCAATGAAGAAAAATTTAAGGAATTAAAAGATTCATTACCTAATCTTAAGAGTCGTTATGCTCCAGGAAAAAAAATTGTCGCTCAATTTGATAGTTTAGATGATCTTGCCAAAGCAAAAGAGATACTTCAATCAAATGGTATTGAATCAGAATTAGTCGATGCCTGGGCCCACCGCTCTATCACAAGAGATGTAGCTTGGGGTATTCCTGTTCCAGAAAGTATCGATCCTGCCATGAAAGGAAAATCTCTCTATGTTTGGCCTGAATCTTTAATTGCGCCGATTTCATTTACCAAAGTCGCTCTTAAGAAAAAGGGCTTACCAGAAGAAGATTATAAAAAGTATTGGAATGATAGCGAAGCTAACGTTTATCAATTCCTAGGACAAGATAACGTCTATTTTTACGTGCTCATGCAAGGAGCAATGTGGCTTGGAATCAATAAAGACAAGCACACATTACCAAAACAAGGCGATCTTCAATTGACGGATATCTTTAGCTGCTTTCATCTTCAAATTGATGGCCAAAAGATGAGTAAGTCGACAGGAAATTTCTACACTGCTGACCAACTCGTCGATGAAATGGGTTACTCCCCTGATCAAGTTCGATACTTCTTGGCCTTGCTAAGTTTAAGTGAGAAGTCGTCTAATTTTGACTTTGAAACTTTCAAACAAAGAAATGAGTTTTTGGCAGGACCACTCAATGCATCCTTTGAAAAACCTATCTCTGCAGTTCATTCAAAATTCAACGGTGTTGTTCCTAAAGGTGAAGTGCTAGAGAAAGTGCAAAAAGAAACCTTTAAAATAGTCCAAGCCTACTGCAAGGCCATGGAAAAAGCTGAGTATTCAAAACTACTCTTTTTAATAGAAAACTACGCTCGTATCGTGAATGGACTTTTCAATCAGTATAAGCCTCATGATGACAGACATGATCTTAAAGAGCGTCAAGATGCTCTCTACTCGTGCTTCTATATTTTAAAGAACGTTCTTATTATGCTTCATCCCTTTGCTCCACAAACCATGGAAAGACTAAGACTGTCTCTTAATTTAGGGCCCGATGTTTACAGCGTGGACGAGTTCAATAAACCCTTTCCCTTTGAACACAAGATTAATGAACAAAATGAGTTCTTCCCTAAGGTCTAAAACTCTTTAAGCATGTGAATGTTTGTTGTGATGTAGCCAGAGCTTTCATAAAGCCTTCTGGCTACGGTATTGTGCCCAAAGACGTGTAAGCGTAAGGCATTAAAGCTTAGCTTCTTTGTTTCGACTTCTAACTCAGACATCACAAGTTTTCCTAAACCTTTTCCTCTCGCCTGTGGGGCAAGAAAAAGATCAAAAATATAGAGGGATCCTTTCATTGATCTATCAGCTAACCAGACATCGCCAATGCTTTGCTTTGATTCGTTATCAACGATCGAGAAGAAAAAATGCTTTGGAGTATTGATGCCTTGAGGAAGAAGTTCTTCAAATTGTTTATGAGCTAAGTCTAAGGCTTCTTGCTCAGTTAGATTATCTGATTGCTCTTTATCTTTTGCATAGTCCGGAATACTTCGTTCGATGAACTTTACATATTCTGAATCTGTCATTTTTATAAGATGTATGGTCATGTTCAAAAAAAGAAATAAAAAAAGGGAGCCCCTGCAAAAGCTCCCTTCTTTTCGGCATCCTGCCTCTACGTGGTCAACATCCTGTCATCCACACTTTTATTATACGCAAAAATTTATTCTATAAAAGCGAAAAGAACTTGAGGCAATTATTTCCAGCAAAATAATCTAAAGCCTCGTTGCACTCTGCCCCTAGGCCTACTACAATAGAGGCTAAATAGACTTCCCAGGAACCTCTTTTGGCCATGTTTTCAACTACTTCCAGCGTTTTGAAAAGCTTTACTAAAGTGCTCTTGCTTTTCATCAAGAAAATACTCTCGTTTATCCGACAAAAACAGTTTCAACCGCTTCTACTGCTCTTTCTATTGATTAGTGGCTGCAGTTCTTACATTGATTTTATAGAAGACACTCAAAATGACATACCTTTAAAACAAAAACCCTCTCAACTTCTCTCTTGTAAAGCGAATGAAAGCATAGCAACTCACTCAGCCGAAGATAATCAAATCCTTTTAGACACTTTCAAGAAAGCTAATTTAAAAATAGAAGAAGAACTTATTATTTCAATCCTGCAACAAATGTCAGTAAGACCTGCAACGACTTCGCCTTGGTCAAGACTTCAAATTGGTTTATATAAAAATAATGAATGGGCCTTTTTTGATTATTTCAACCATGGCGACAGTATGCCACTATGGCAGGGTCTATATGATCTAACTGATCGTTTAAAATTGAAATCAATGAATCACTATCTAGCCTTAGCAGAAAAGTTATTTCCAAGTACTATGGAGATCGGCTCTCCCTTTGCTAATTATTTAGATAAGTATAAAGAGCCACTGATCAATGAAGTTTCTAATAGTGCCTTCTTTAAAGCCGGACAGATTTTAAAAAGCGGTGAATCACTTCCATCGTTAAAATGGACGCGCCTGCCAAAAATATTAAAAAACCAAAAGCCTTTAAAACCGTTAAAAATTCCAAACTTTGATTCTAAGTCTTTTAATGATTCTAAGGTTCAGTGCAATTTTGATATCGATCTTTATTCGAACTCTGTTTATCTCGTTAGACCTGACCCAGGTGTTAATTATAATGTTGTTGCGAGAAACAAAGGTAAAGATAGCTTTATCTTTATCACTTCTGTTGAACTACAAAACCCCAAATTTGTTCAGGGTCAGCGAACTCTTCTTGAGCAGAGACCTGCACTTAGACCCGCTCCAATATGCTTAATTAATTCCACAAGCTCCAACCTTCTTCTAACTTCGTTTAAAGGCAGAGATCCAGGTCAGCATATTTATAATCTTTTACAGTATTCTATTAATAGTGCTTCTAAGAGCGGTGACCTAGAAGCTTATCTCGCCTTTCCAAGACATCAGTTCCTCTACGATCCAGCTCGAATGCTTTATGAATCTTCCCGAGGATCTAACTCAAATTTGGATCTCTTTTTGAAGATGGACTTCCCTATTTACCATACACCCAGACTTGGAGAGGTATGGGCGTGGGGTGATTTTCCAAATGAACAGCATACTATCGCCATTGACGATAGATCAGATGCAAACCTTTTATGTCGATAAATAGTATTCATAGTGTTTCCATTTTTGGCCTTGCCAGCAACAGTCTCGTAAAGATAATAGAAGTTAAGAGTGAAGATTTAAACTTAACTCTCATGGAATATTTAAGACGAGAAAACATCCCGGTTGCATCTAGTTGTTATGGTGAGGGTATTTGTAAAAAATGTGTGGTGAAGCTAGGAGATGTTGAAGAATTATCATGTTTGATTTCTGTTAAGAAATTACTTGAAATGAAAATAACCACAATTTCAATAAGTTACCTATAAAGCATCGCGTAACAAACATAGAATTAAGTTTGCCATAAGAGTTCATACCTCTCTAAAATAATTGAGTATTTCATTACTTTTAGAAGGTAGCGCCATGAAATTGAACTTCGTCAGATTCCTATTTTTAGCTGCTGCCATCATTCCCTTTGGCCATCTTCATGCCTTCGAATCATTCAATATTTCTACTTATAACGTTAGAAATTTTAGCGCGATAGAGGGTGTCCCTAGCGATATTAGACCTATAGACGGAGCAACCAATCCGACTGCTCTTAACCAAATTTTAGGCGATATCAAGTCTGATATTATGGCCTTTCAAGAAATTATTAATGGCCCATTATTTGAATCAATCATCAAAGAGAAGTTTTCAAATCATCAAATGATTATGTCTGAATGCGGTGGAACTGCTGATCAAAAAGTGGCAATTGCCTTCGATCAATCTAAGTTCGAACTTATTAACTCTGTTGAAGACTGGCGTGTGTCACTTTCAACTCGATGTAACTATGGTCTGCGCCCTGCCCTTGTTGTTATTTTAAAAAATAAAGAAACTAAAAAGCAAATCGCGGTCATAGCAGTTCATTTAAAAGCTGGCTCTGGCCAAAGAAATAGAAATACTCGTCGTGAACAGCATGAAGTTCTCTCTGTCGTGATGAAAGAGTTAAATGAAAAATCAATTACCGATATTGTTATCCTTGGCGATTTCAATACGACTAGTTATTTTGAGCAAACACCTGGTGCAGTTCAATTTGAGGATTTTTTAAAAGAAAATGATCTTAGAAACACAAGTTCTTCACTAAGCTGTACTTCGTACTGGCAGGGTGATCAGCACGACGGGAATATGGCCCCATCACATCTTGATCATATTCTTCATAACGGCAATTTAAAATTTATCAATGCTAAAGTTGGTGCTCATTGTGCACGAGTAAGCTGCCAACCAACACCTGAAGCAGATCTTGGTGACTCTTTCATTGGAGTTAGCGATCACTGTCCTGTTCAAGTTGAGTTTAAATACGCTCGTTAGGAGTCATTTTGCGTTACCTTTCTTTTGATATTGAAGCTACCGGTCTTGCTGAAGACGATCTGATTATTGAATTTGCCATGGTCCCCTTTGATACTAATGAAGATGAGATCCCTCTTTCAATGGCAAAACATTTTTATGTAAAATGTCCTTCATTTGAGAGTTTAAAGCCTAGACTTGATCCTTGGGTGGTTGAACATAATAAAGAGCTTATTGAAAAAGCTCATAGTGAAGGTATTTCGTTAGCTGACTTTAAAGAAGAAATTCGAAGCTATGCCCGTCAACCTGAAGTCTCAGAATATTTTAAAGACTCTCCTCGTGGTAAAATTATTCTTTTTGGAAAATCTATGAATGCCATTGATTTACCTTTTATGAATAGAGATCTTGGTTGGGATTTTATGCGAGAGCATTTTCATCACCAAGTTAATGACCTATCAAGTATAGCTTTTGGTATGATCGATATGGGTCTTCTTCCTAAAGAATGTGCTTCAGGCTCAGGTATGATGAAGTATCTGAAGATGGGAGATGTAGCTCACACAGCTCTTGAAGATGCTATAAATACGGCCAGGATGTACCTAGATTTAATCAAGATCAATAAGAAAACTAACGTTTAATTCCATCCATCGCTAGAACTCGAGTTGGATTTACCGGTCTAGAGTTTCTTCGGATTTCAAAATGTAAATGAGGCCCCGTAGATCGGCCACTTTGCCCAAGCTTAGCAATGACTTGTCCTTTATAGACTCGTTGACCTGCCACTGTGAGATTCTCTTTCGCATGAGCGTAGACCGTATGGTAGCCGTTATCATGGAGAATTACTGTAATATTACCGTAGCCGCCAATACCAGAACCTGAATAGATAACCTTGCCATCACTTGCTGCGACGATAGATGTACCAGATCGACCAGGTATATCGATACCTTCGTGATGTTTTCCCCAGCGTTTACCAAAACCAGAAGAAATTTGCTTACTCGATGGAACCGGCCATACAAATTCACCAGAGTTCAGATAGGCTTCTGTAATATTGCCATCATCGATAGATGCCGTAGAGCGACCTAAAATACCTCTGCGTTGAGGAATAAAATATAATCGTCCTGCCACTGGAGATTGACCTGAGTTTGCAGCTCTTAATTCTGCAACACTAAGATCATAATCTTTTGCTATTTTTGTTAAGGTGTCTGAGTTTTCGACCACAATATGCTTTCCACTTCTCATCATGTTCGCACAACTTGCAAACAGGAAAGATAGGATGATGGTTTGAACCATTCGTAGCATAAATGTTTACTCCTTCGAGTCCTCGAAGAGCATCTAAAGTATTGAAACTTTCTTTGCCCAGTTTCCTAACTCATCGGAACT
Organism: uncultured Halobacteriovorax sp.; assembly: GCA_964352405.1. Classification (GTDB taxonomy): domain Bacteria; phylum Bdellovibrionota; class Bacteriovoracia; order Bacteriovoracales; family Bacteriovoracaceae; genus UBA4207. The sequence goes on along the minus strand of CAYGRY010000049.1, from coordinate 2,790 downwards.
TTGAGCGATAAGATTTAGAGGTGTTATAGAAACATGACCGAGTTCAACACTCTGGCAATCAGAACCATCATCGTTCGAATGCCCTTTGTAGACGCCTCCTATCCAAAAGTAAGGACGACCTCTGAAGTCTTGGCGCTCAGAAATTTCTTCCGAATAATTTCTAAATCCAAGAGAAGTTATCTTTGCGCCTTTAGGATTCTCAATATTGGGGACATTAATATTTAACATTTGAAGTGGTCCTAATTCTTTATGCAGACCGGCTTCCAATACTTTTCTTGCCCATAACCCGGCGACTTCATAAAGTGGCTTCTCATGAGAATGATTGAATTCTAAAACTAGTGAAATTGAAATTCCTGGCACATTATGAAAAACTGCTTCTCGAGCTCCTGCCGCTGTACCGGAATAATAGATATCTTGACCTAGATTGGCACCGCGGTTGATTCCAGAGACGACGACATCCGGTTTTTTATCCTTCATGACTTGCGCTAAACCCATGAGGGTGCAGTCAGCTGGATACCCACTACAACCGTAAATATTTTTTTCAATCTCAACTAATCTTAAAGTGTGATCTAAAGTCAAAGTATGCCCGGTAGTAGAGCGCTCTTCTAAAGGGGCAATAACAATAACTTCTCCAAGAGGATCAAGCGCCTTCTTTAAAGCCTTAATACCAGGTGCATGAACGCCATCGTCATTGACGAGTAGAATCTTCACGATTTCTCCAATTTTATTTTATAGAACATAAAAAAGGCTTAATGCCAGTTTCAAGTTTTTTGGGATCTACGTTTCTAAAACAAATTTCGACATCTTGGTTGATAGGTAAACTGATATCTTCAAAGTCAAAAAGATCCATCAATGTCGAAAAAACATTTGAATTCCATTCTCTTTCCAAATGGAAATCAATATTTCTAAAAGTCGTATGTAGGTTCATACATAGTGAACTTAATGATCCTGCTTCAAAGGAATCTTCAAGCATTTCAAAAGGTAGAACAATGCCTCTTAAGTTTTTTGCTTTCGATGCAACTGACCAGTTAGTGCCAGAGAACAGATGCCAACGATAAGGGACATCAAATTGATCCATTTGATCAAAATCAACTCGACCACTAAACTCAAGACTAATAATTCCGTTAGCCCAATCATTGGCGGTCACGCCTACTTCAGAATTTAAATCCTGAATAAACTTTTCAATTAATGGCGCAAATTCATTTCCAAAATGAAAACAATATCTTTTATCAGAAGTAATGCCGATTTCTTTTAGAATTTCAATGACTCTATAGTGCTGAACAAAATTTAAACTTTGCGGTCTAAAATCAAAACTAAAACTCCTTACTCCAAGCTTTAAAAGCTGTGTAATCGTTTTTGCATCGTAAAGTCCGTCTATTTTAAGGCTCTTCATCTATTCTATTATAGAAAATTTTGCATAACGTTGCTGAAGAAGGTCTCAGGGCAAGATGTTCCCACACTTTCGGGATGAAACTGACAAGTAATCAGCCTATCAGTTGAGAGCATTAATACGTCATTATGATGTTTAAAAACTCGTAAATCATCAGTTTCATTAATATCGACGACTAAAGAGTTGTAAAACTGAACTTCTAGCTCCGCTTTATTGAATCCCCAGTTACTCCACTCAGGTAATACTATTTTATCGCTCATACCATGCTTAGGTGAATCCAACTTTCTATAGATTCCGCCTAAACATCGGGCTATTAGCTGGTGACCTAAACATATTCCAAAATGTTTCTGGGTCTTATTATTTAAGCTTTCTCTTATAGAATCTAAGTTCAAGAAATAATCATCAGCTAAACCAGGTCCTGGACCCCATATAAAACGGGCATGATCAAGATGAAGATAGGTTTCAAGATCGCTGGGGGTGATAACTATTACTTCGCCCCAACTTTTGAGGTAGGCCAAAATATTGTAGGTAAAACTGTCATTAAAATCGACAAAGATCATTGAAGGTCTTTGATTAGAAATTAGCAAAGGAGCTTCCCTTATCATTAAAATTTAAAAGAAAGTTTACGCTAACTCTTTTTTCAACAAGATCGCGTCTAAGTCTTAGATCAATTTCCCAACATTCATTTCTTGGTTTATAAAGCATAGAATATTGCGTGCTAGCATAACGCTTATCTTCTAAGTCATATTGAAGTTCAGCCCCAAGTAAAAATAAATTTACAACATTGAATTTTGTACCAAGTGTGGCCAATTTTTTTACAGGTGTTGTGAGTGAATCATAGATAAAACGCGTAAATATCTTATATTTTTCCGAGTCTTTGGAGATATTAAAACTAAAAATATGCTCACTTGTATCGTAGAAGAAAAACTCATTAAAACCAAAATTAAATGAGTTTATACTGATTCCAGTATCAATTCTCAGACGAGTTAGATTTTCGTTTATCTCTTCACTTTTTCGATCAAGATCATAACCTTGTGAGACATTAAAATAGCTTACTCGGTCATAACTAAAATTATCAGTGAGGCTTCGGCCATCAATAAGCAGACTATCAGTGACGGCTTTTTTTCTTACGAGGGAGTTATTCCACTGGATCTCAACTGTATTTGAAAGAGGCAGAGTCGTTCGTGTTTCAGTATTGCTGACTAGAAACTCTCTCGATCTTAAAGCATCAATGGCATCAAACTGACCATCGCCTGTGTTCTGGCTAATTTGGTTTAAAAATCTCGCGTTTCCTTTGGTTCGTTGATCGGAGAAGTAGTAATGCTTAACTTTAAATTCTTGAGAATGACGATAGGCAGTTCTTCTAATAACAAAGTTTTCTTTTGAAAGAACTTCATTAA
>CAYGRY010000048.1:0-22475 GCA_964352405.1 uncultured Halobacteriovorax sp. | reverse complement strand
TCTTGTTTAAGAAAGATAGACGAGGAACTCTATAACGCTTCATCTGACGGTCAACTGTGATTGACTGAGACTGAACACCAGCCACAGAACAAAGAACTAGAATCGCACCATCAAGAACTCGAAGTGAACGTTCAACTTCAACAGTGAAGTCAACGTGGCCTGGAGTATCGATAATATTTACGCGAGTATCTTTTTCGATACCTTTTGCGAATGTTGTTCCTTTATTTTCAAGACCGCGCCAAAACACAGTTGTTGCAGCAGAAGTGATCGTAATCCCCTTCTCCTTTTCCAGTTCCATGTGGTCCATCTTAGCGCCGTCTCCGCCGCCACGAACGTCTTCAATTTTATGAATCGTTCCACAGTAATAAAGAATACGTTCAGTTAGGGTAGTCTTCCCTGAGTCAATATGGGCTGAAATCCCAATATTTCTTGTTTTGGCCATTAATTTCATGGTCTAGTGCTCCGGATTCTGAGGGCTTAAATTTAGCCCGCATCTTATTGAATACTTACTTTCGCGTCAATAATAAGAAGAATGAAAAATAGCATTTTACTTTTGTGCGTCAATCCATTAAAAATTCGTCTATATGCGACAGGATATTAGCAAACAAGAACTCTACGAAGCCGTTAAGGCACTCATCGAAACCCCTCAAAAGCACGTCCATTTGGACCAACACAAGCTTTATACGCTGTTTAGCATTGCTTTTCAGTACCTGCTCTTTAGCAGCACCAAAGAGCCAGGGGCTTATATTATCCGTGTGGAAGACAGTCTCTTAGCAGAAAAATTGTCAAGAAAATCAAAGGATGCCAGTACAAGAAAATTCCTTCAATCCCTTATGCTTCCAAGGAAGTTCACTTTTGGGAAGTCTACTTTCTATTTAGACTTCTTTCACGTCTCGAGTTGGAACCTTACTAAAGATATCCCTCCGGCTAAGCTTAAAGCTGCCTTAGTGGTAAAGAATACTTCTGAAAAGCTAATGGAAGAGATCATGGAAGATGATGAAGCTCCAAATGAGCTTGCTCTATTTCCTGAGGGCTATTGGTATACTTCCCTTCAAGATGCATCTCCTAAAACCCTTCTCATTGCCTTTGAAAAGGAATTTGATGACACCCACCCGATACGCTTTGACTTCATCAAAAAAGAGCGTGAAAAGTCTTTAGCAGGCGTTAAAATGTCTTCTGATATTACTTTTGATGATATCGACGAATAGAATAAGTGCCCACAATCTTTGTCTAGCACTCTTATCTAAACCCTTAGTATTACGTTCATTTATTAAGCTTTAACCGATAATTACCGACAGGTATTAAACTAAGTTAAATCATCATTCTTGGATAATGAAATGAACCATTACTATTTGTCGGCCTTAATAATCCTTCTTGGCACAAATATAGCTACGGCCGCGGATACTTTAGGAGAAGTCATATCGACATCTGATGCTAGTTCAATGACTTGTCCAGATGGCGGAATCCCAACAAATGAGAGCGTAGATCGAGCCGAAGCAAACGTTGATAAAACTCGCTGTGAAGTCATTAATGAGCAAAATACATGCTCAGCTACAAAGAAAGTCGATTTAGATAAAAGAAAAATTTATCTTGATAGCTTACAAGCGCTTGATACTTCCTATCAAAGCTCTAATGGCAATTTAAGCTTTAAAAAAGCTCCACCAGTTATAAATGAAGAAAACAGACGTGTTGCACATAATCTTCAAACTGATATTGATGCACAAATACCTGGAGCTTATAACGCTCTAAAAACGGCTAGCTCTATCAGAAAAACTCCAACGAGTTCTTTTGTACCATTAAAATCTTCATTCGCTGATTACGATAGTGTTTCCAATGGGCAAAAGATTGAGGTTTACAGTAATTATCACGCTTATCTAAAACGTAGTGGTAATGATAAAAAATTCGAAAAGTATCAGGAGAATTTTGCAGACGACTATATTAATTTCGAAAGCGAAAAAGAGTGTCAACATGGCGTCTCGGTTGGCGTTACTCCCTCTTATGCATCAATTCCTCCTCAAATGGAAAAAGAAGCAGGCTTAACATCTTGTGAAGAAAACGAAAATGTATTCAAACAAAAATATGCAAGAGTTAAAGATTCATTTAACCAATATTTTCAAGATGAATACGCTGGAGAAAATGGAATAGCTAAAGGCTCATCGTGCAACAGCCAAATTCAAATTAAAAGAACTGCTGTTTATGCTAATATTACACCTTCTTGCGCAGGAAGCTTTGAGCAACTTTTTGAAGATAATGAATGGGATATGAATACTGCAGCGGTTAGTAGCGATCCAGAATATAATAAATTTAAAGAATGTGTCGATAAAATGAAAGCAGATGGATTTAAGCTCAATAAAGTTTATATTTCAGCCTCTTCATCACAGCTTAATAATACTGGTAGAGCAGGACAACAATTTTGTGCAAAGGGATTTCTAGAGCTATCAAGAGCAAGAGCTAATTCTGCTAGGAATTTAATGGTTTCAAACTTCGAATTTCCAAGCGGATCGTTTAATGAGCCAAGTGTTAGAGGTTCTAACGGAAATGGTAGCTCTGGTGAATGTCCTTACAAAGAAGTTGATGGTAGAGAAGTACTTAAGCCAGAATATGCTAGAGGTGGCAGTGCAAGAGATGAACTTAATGACTCAAAATTCGTTAAGGTCACTGTCAATTATGAACCTAAGACAACTGCAGTAAACAATCAAAAGTTTTGTTATCATGCACAGCTAGATTGTACGAGACTCACCTATCGTTGTAATGAGTGGAGTCCAAAATCAATTGATAGTTCATGGGGAATCAGACAATCTTACATTAGAAGAAGAGCAGCCACACAAAATTAAAAAAAGGTGGCCTTGCTAGCAAATGTTTCTAAAAGATATGTATGTGTGTAGTGGTTCGAAAAGCATCCATTCGGACGACTTTATGTGAGGTTGGCGTGATACGGAACCTTTTAAGGGGTTCGTAATGATTAGAAGTTCACGCTAGCAAGGCCATCAAGGTCTTGTTGCCAACCAGTTACCAATACATATTGCAGACCTCGTGCCAAATATCTGACTCGTATAGTCGGTAGTAACTACAGCCACATGACGCATCGCGCACAAAATCAATATGACACTACTGCAATAACTGGGTCCAACTAGACACCAAAACTAGTGGCAAAATAGACTTAAAATAAGTGTTTATAGGCTAGAAAACTGACGAGCATACTTATCGACAATCTTTTTATAAAGACCTTTCGTCTTAATAAGTTTTAAGCCTTGATTGAATTGATCGCGCAACTTTGCACTTTTAAAACCTATACCTCTAGGACTTTTGATTTCTTTCAAACAAACTAGATCCGCCTTTTTAAATTGAGGCTCGAAATATTTATTAGCGTAATAAGATAAAACAAAGGCATCAGATAAAACGAGATCTGTTCGGTGACTAACAGCATGATAGGCTAATGTTTTTTGATTGGTGACTTCATTATATTTAACACTTTTAAAATCATAATCTCCAAAGATACTAGAATAAATATTTTGAGCTCTTTGATGACCAAGGACCTTTAAGATATTCAATTTAATCAACCAATAATCTTTTAATGATGATCTACCAATGACACAATTTTTATAATCAATAATTGTATCAGAAGCATAAATATTTTCATTTTTGTTCATAAAAGGAATATTTAAAGCTGCATCAACATTTTCTTTATTATACTCAACGATAATCCTGTTATTAGTCATAAACTTCCAATTCGTCTTTATTGAAAATTCATTTAAAACAGCATTAACTAATTCAACTTGAAGTCCTGGTAAATTTTCATATCCCTTTTCTTTAATCATTACGTAGGGGGGAATAGAATCACTTGCTAAAATCGTGACAACTTCATCAGCATAAAGATTTAGCGAGAATAAAAAAAATACAATTGCTCTAATCAAGAAATTTCATCCTTACTTTTTAGAAAGCTTCATGATTTCTTCAACTACTTCGGGATTAAGAAGAGTTGAAATATCTCCCAACTGATCAAACTCACTCGCTGCAATCTTTCGTAAAATTCTTCTCATAATTTTACCAGATCTTGTTTTTGGAAGGCCTGGAACAATTAACAAACGATCAGGCTTGGCGATAGGTCCAATCATTTTATTGACCCATTGATTAGCCTCAACAACAAGAGTGTCATGATCGATTTCTTTATCTAAAATCACAAAAGCATAAATCCCTTGTCCTTTAATATCATGTGGAAAACCTACCACTGCACTTTCAACGATTTTTGGGTGTTGATTGAGTGCATCTTCGACCTCAGCTGTTCCAATCCTATGACCAGAAACATTGATCACATCATCAACTCTGCCTGTGATTCGATAATTACCCATGTCATCTCTTTTAGCCCCGTCCCCTGTAAAGTACTTACCAGGGTAAGTGCTAAAGTATGTTTGTCTATAGCGCTCATGATCGCCCCAAATAGTTCGGGCCATACCAGGCCAAGGCTTAGTTAAACATAAATTTCCTGAGGCGGGATTTCCAAAAATCTCCACACCCTTTTCATCTACAATCATCGGTAAAACACCAGGAAGTGGATTCGTGGCAAAGCTAGGAATCGTTATCGTTTGTCCTGCAATTGGCGAAATCATAATTCCACCAGTTTCTGTTTGCCACCAAGTATCGACGATCGGACAATTTTTCATTCCAACATTGTCATTATACCAATGCCAGGCTTCTTCATTAATAGGCTCCCCTACACTTCCAAGAACTTTTAACGAAGATAAATCATGCTTTTTTACATGCTCAATCCCACAAGCCTCAAGCGCACGAATCGCTGTTGGCGCGGTATAAAAATGAGTAACTTTTAAGCGCTCAACTTCATACCAAAACCTAGCGGCATCAGGATAAGTTGGCACACCTTCAAACATAACCGTGGTGTGACCATTAAGAAGAGGCCCGTAAGTTAAGTAAGTATGACCTGTAATCCAACCAATATCAGCGGTACACCAATAAATCGAATTTTCATCTGTTTGAAAAACTTGGCGATAAGTTTCACCGGCCCAGACCATATAACCAGCGGTTGTATGTAAAAGTCCTTTGGGCTTTCCAGTTGAACCGGAAGTATAAAGAATAAAGAGAGGATCTTCTGAATCTACCTGCACAGCCTCAACCATTGAAGTCGAAAATTCTTTTTGAAGTTCATGCCACCAAAAGTCTCGGCCTTCTTTCATCGTGACTTGATCATTCGTTCTTTTAACAACAATCATCGTTTCAACACAAGCAGCCTCTTTAAGAGCCTCGTCAGCAACACTTTTTAATTGAATCGTTTTAGCACCTCTATAGGCGCCATCATTAGTTACAAGAAGCTTCGCCTCACAGTCATTTAGTCTGCCTGCTAAACTTGTAGCAGAAAAACCACCAAAGACGACGGAGTGAACAGCTCCAATACGAGTACAAGCTAGGATACCAACAAGAAGCTCAGGAACCATGCCCATATAAAAACAAACACGATCACCTTTTTTAATATTTTTAGATTTTAATATTGCTGCAAATGTATTCACGCGATCATAAAGGTCTTGGTAAGTTATATGAATCGGCTCTTTTGTATGATCGTTATCGATCCATGTCACAGCGGTTTTATTGCCAGACTTTTCTAAGTGTCGATCAATACAATTATAAGAAAGATTTGTCTTAGCACCTTCAAACCACTTGATTTCTAAATCATTAAAATTTCCAGAAGTGATCGAATCCCATGATTTAAACCAGTGGTAATTAGACGCAGACTCAGTCCAAAAAGAGTTGGTATCGTTCATGGAACTGTCATACAGCGAGTGGTAATCATTTAATGATTTAATCGTGTTCTTCATATGAATCTCCTAAAGGAAATATGATAACGCTTACGAAATGACACCGCAAATTAGGCGCGTTTTGACTTAACCCAAAGCGTTTTAGTCACCACGGCAATTTCTTGCTTCTTATCATCAAAAATAGTGACATCAATCTGTGGTTCTACCTTTGAATTTTTAATTGCATCTTGCTTTATTAATTCAATCTGTTCAGGTGAAATTTCAAAAGTTGCATAAACAGAGGATTTACCAGGCTTTAAAAACTTAATTGAAGCTGCTTTATCCCAAACGATAAAATCTGGACCTAAAGCATCCATTAAAATGAGCATAAACCAAGGATCGCACATACTATAAAGGGATCCTCCGTACTGAACACCGACATAATTTCTATTATAAAAAGAAAGCTTCAATCGAACTTTAAAGACTAAAGGATTTTGCTGAGTAACTTTGAATGATATTCCGCTACCAAGAAATGGTGGCCAAAAATTCATTAAAAAATAGAAGATTTTTTGTTTCATAAAATAAAAAAGCGCTCCCTAAGGAACGCTCCATCAAAAAAATGCTTTAAGCAAAGCTTATAGCATTTCTTTCCAAGCTTTACCTGGTTTAAACTTTGGTAGAGTCTTAGCTTTGATTTTGATCTTCTCACCAGTTGATGGATTTACACCCATACGTGCAGCACGCTTAGCTTTAGTGAAAGTACCGAAACCGATAAGAGAAACGTCTTCGCCTTTCTTAACAGTTTTCTTGATTGTATCAAGACAAGTGTTGATTAGAGCTTCAGCATCTTTTTTAGTTAGATGAGAAACTGTTTTGTCTTCAAGAATTGCGTTCATTAATTCTTTTTTGTTCATGAGAGCCTCCATAAAATGTCTAGGAACGTTTGTGTGTTAACTCTATTGTGAAAACAATGATTCATGTTGGCAAGGGCCAAAAGGGTTTATCAGAAGCCTTTTTGACGTTTTTTTTAAAATTATTTTTGACTAAAACGCTTGACGACAGAAGAAATGATCGAAGCATAATCTTTTGCTTGATCCATTGAAATGATCGGAGTAAATGAAAATCTAATCGCACTTTTAGATTGAAGTTCGTTATAACCCATTTTCAAAAGAACTCTGCTTGGTAAGATCGCACCTGAAGAGCATGCCGAACCAGTAGAAACTTCAATTCCTGCTAAATCAAATGCAACAGATGTTATGTCAGACTTAACATCATAGAAAACGATATAAAGCGTATTAGCGTTTCGATAGTTAGATCCACTTGCGACCAACTCTCCAGCTTGAGAAAGAGTAGAAAGGACTTCTTTTTCAATATATTTTAAGCATTCTGTACTTTGCTTAAAATTATAATTTTTTGCTAGCTCTTCAATTGCTAACATTGAGCTATAAGCTCCATAAGTATTCTCAGTGCCTGAACGCAAACTCTCCTGCTGTCCTCCACCCAAAATGATTGGGCAATAATCAAAATCGTTTCCAATGAAGCTGTGACCAACACCTTTTAAAGCACCATATTTATGATTAGAAAAAGTATAAGCATCTAATAATGAATCTAACTTTTGCCAATCTTCTATTTTCCCTGGTGCTTGAACTGCATCTACGTGAATAGAAAGATCACTAATCGTTTTCTTAAGTTCTACGGCTTTTTCAAGCGGCCAAAGAACACCTGTTTCGTTATTAACCCAAGTCCAATTCAAAAGGATTTTCTTATTAAGCTTTTTAAGTCTATTGATGGCATCAATCTCTAGGTCACCATGAGCATTCACTTGAAGCTCAATCACTTCTATACCCTGCTTAGAAAGTCTCTGAGCATGCTGATAAACACAACTGTGATCAGTTGAAGCATAAGCAAAGCAAGCTTGGGGATGAAGTTCAAAAAAACCACGAATGATATTTCCAATACCTTCAGTTGCTCCTGAATGAAAAATCAATTTATGGGTCGATTCACTTAAAGAGAATATCGAATAAAGACTTTCTCTAACTTGATTCATTAGTCGTCTAGATGATTTACCTGACTGATGAATGGAAGCGGGATTTGCAAAAGGAAAATCCCCTTTAGAGAGCCAGCTTTTGACTGACTCTGCTAAAGGGGATGTTGCATTATAATCGAAATAATATCGGTTATTGATTGATCTCACCGATAGGACTACGAATAGCAGATGCAGCTGGAGCAGCAGTTGTAGTTGCTGTTTGAGCTGTATTTGTAGCATTAGCTGCTACGTTGTTATTCGTTTGGTCGATTTGAATGTCTTTTGATTTACGAACTAGGTCACCCAAGCTTGTAGTCGATAGATATTCACTCATCATCGTACCAAGATTCATGAAATAATTTTTTGATAGGTGAAACTCAACAGTGTTAGCTGCTTCGGCTTCAGTACCAAGGATATCTTTAGCTGGGTTGATGTTTTCACCAACACAATCAAGGATGTCCTTAACAGTGATTTGATCCATGCTGCGAGCTAGTACATAGCCGCCGCCTGGTCCACGAACAGATTTAACTGCTTGGCCATTACGTAGCTTGCGGAACAATTGTTCCAAATAGTGCAAACTAATGTTTTGGCGGTTAGAGATTTCTTGCAAGCGAACCGGGTTCCCGTTTGAATGGGTTGTTAGGTCAAGCATTGCACGTACAGCGTAGCGTCCTTTTGAAGTCAGTCTCATTGGTATCCTCCGTAAATCCAATAAAAAGCATTAAGCTAGGTTCTAAAAAAAAGCGGACTAATAAAGTTTTTCAAATGTGCTGTCTTTCAAAATAGGGTCAAGTCCTTTTCCCCATTCTTGAAACAAAGTCTTAAAATCCTTCAAAACCTTGCTTCACCAGTATTATGGCAACATAAAATCATCACCGTCAACAATAGCGACTCAACAAAAATCATAAAATTCTTAAAAAGGCCTACACTCACCGTCGGATGTTTAAAAACCAACCAGTTAGCTCGATTTTTGCGTATATTCTTATGATTTTTTTTCTATGTCGGAGTTACACACTCGGAAAAGAATTCCTGCTTGAAAGGCTGATTAGAGCTCGTCTGTGACATCTGAGAGTTCGAAATTTCGAACTTCCTCAGAAACTATTTCTACATTTAATTCATAAAAATTGAATTCTTCAGGTACCTCAAGACTAAGTCTTGTTAAAAACCTCTTGCCCCACTCAACTAAAAAATAGTCTTTTCCTTCCAGATATAAAGGAAGTTCTAAATGCAAGACCTCTTCATTTGTTTCAAGACGATAAAAATCTGCATGAACAACTTTAGTGCCTTCATTAATAACCGCGTAAGTTGGACTGGTGGCATTTGATAATGGATCAACAATTTTAGAAAAGGTTCGAACAAAAGTTGTTTTACCCGCGCCCATTGGTCCAGATAGGATAACGACAGCGGGTTTTAGAACGAGATCTTTTAGTTCTAAAACTAATGATTCAAGATCTGATTCGTGAGCTTTTTTCCAGGTTCTTAAGACCTTCACTCTTGCCCGCCCATCTCAGAAAATGCCTCAGGCAGATGATCAATAATTGAAGTTGCCGTCATTGAACGCTCTCCAAGATGTTGAGCCGCAAACTTACCCGCTAGTGTATGGGCTACTACTGCTAAACAAATGGATTGGAAAAATACACCTTGCTCAGTACTTTGAAAGATCCCTGATTTGGAAGGATCCGGCGCATTTTGAGCTGCTAACCCACCAATGATTCCAGCCAGAACATCGCCAGAACCACCACTGGCCATACCATCATTTGGAAAATAATTAATAAAGACTTCGCCTGTTGGAAATCCAAGATATGTACAAGCACCTTTTAAAATAATGCATGAATTGGTTTTATCAACCATCTCTTTTAATTTACTAATAGGATCTTTTAAAACTTCTGCCGTTGTTAATCCTGCAAAGGCAGCAAACTCACCAATATGAGGAGTGAAAATTGTCTGACCTCTTCTGGTTCTTAGAAGCTCAACATCACGATCAAGAGATAAGGCACGAATCGCATCGGCATCGACAATCACAGGACCATAAAAATTATCAAGAATATCAATAACAGCGCGACGAGTGCGCTCAGTTCTGCCCATTCCAGGACCAACCACGATGGCATCGTATCTGCCTAGTTCGCGAATCGTTTCCTTAACATCAAGTGGTTCAGTAGGAACAATACCTGTCATAATTTCAGGGATAATTCTTGAAGCAAGTTCGGCATAATTATCATCCCAAGTACTGGCAGTAACTAAACCTGTTCCAACTTTTAAAGCGGACTGAGAAGCCATCATTAAAGCTCCAGTTAAGCCTTGAGAGCCTCCAACAACTAAGCAATGACCAAAAGTATTTTTATGGGCAAATTTATTACGAGGGCGATAAATATTAGTAATACCCTCGTGAGTAAGTAGCGCAGTGTCTCCGCCACTTAATAGTTGTTTTGGAAAGCCCGCATCTAAGACTTTAAGTGCACCACTTTGTTGAGCGCCATCTTCGGTGTAGTGACCAATTTTTGGCAACCCAATAGCTAGCGTAACGCTTGCTTCGATTGCAGCTCCACCTGTCTCACCATGATCAGCTGTCACACCTGTTGGTAAATCAATTGAAATAATGGCTGCCGCATGCTCGTTAATAGCACCCACAGCATCAAATAAATAATTAGATAATGGAAGCCTAAAGCCCATACCTAATATGGCATCGATAACTAAGTAATGTCCGCCGCTTTGAGTGAAGTAATCTAATAGAGACTCGACATCTCTAATCTCATTAATTTTGACACCAAATTCGAAAGCTAATTTTTTTTGAATTTTTAATTCTTGGCTACACTCGCTATCGTCAAACATGCAAAAGGCACGAACCTCTTGTCCTTCGTTGACGAGGTGTCGAGCAATGGCCAAACCATCAGCACCATTATTGCCACGGCCAACCATGACTACAATTTCAGAAAACTGATCTTGCTCAAGAAAATTAGAAACGATAAAATCAGCACCTCTTAAGCCAACATTCTCAATGACCATCGCCTCAGTAAAGCCAAACTCTTTAAAAGACTTTTCTTCAATTTCACGCATTTCATTTGATGTGACCACTCTCATGGATGAGCTCCTAAGGACTGCTATAATTTTTGACTATTTTAAACTAATGGATTTTTATCGCAAGATTCTTTCATTGTCGCGACTACTTTAGCGAGACCATCAAAGATAGCCTGGCAAATAAGCCAATGACCGACGTTATATTCCGCAAAAATGCCCTCTTGCAGCAAAGGCTGAAGACTTTCTTGAGTTAAACCATGACCTGCATGACAGCCAATATTGGCCTCTTTTAATAGGACATGAGCTCTTCTAAACTCACCCATATATTGTTCCACATCTTCTCCATGAAGAAATGCTTTAGCATATTCACCTGTATGAATTTCAACTGCATCAATCGGTAGAGTACATGCTTTTTTAAGAGTTTCTGGATTGGCTTCTAAAAACAAGGAGATTTTAAGGTTTGGTAAACCACTTTTTAAACGTTCACAGCTTTCCTTAACCTTATTAAAATTAGATTCGTCTGTTAGATCTAATCCACCTTCAGTTGTTCGCTCTTCTCTTTTTTCAGGAACCAAACAAACCCAATCGGGACTAGTCGCAAGAGCGATATCCACGATCTCGCTATGACAACCCATTTCTAAGTTCAGTGGTTTTCCATATTTTTTTGTCACAAGGCTTACGGCCTCAACATCAGTATCTTGGATATGTCTTCGATCCTCTCTTAAATGAATTGTAATTTGATCCGCTCCAGCTTGAAAGCAAACAACTGCTGCTTCAACAACACTAGGATATTCTTCTCCGCGCGCTTGTCTTAAAGTCGCAACATGATCAATATTGACGCCAAGTCTTGGATGCACTTGTTTCATTAATTTAATTCCTTTCCAACAATAGTAACAAGACTATCGCAAACACCATTAATTTGCTTTTCATCCTGACCTTCAACCATGACTCTGGCAAGATTTTCTGTACCTGAATATCGCAGAAGAACTCTACCCTTTTCACCAAGGTCCAATTCTGCTTTTTTCAATGCCTTTACAATGGCAGGAACATTCTCAAATTCAGGTTTATTCTTTACCTTACAGTTGCGTAAAATTTGTGGAAATAATGGAATATCAGCAACAAGCTGGCTGGCGCTTTTACTATAAAACTTCATTGTCTCAATAAACTTTAGTCCAGCAAGGGCACCATCACCTGTAGTAGAAAGGTTTTGAAAAATAATATGACCTGAAGGTTCACCACCTAAAATAGCATTGTGATTTTTAAGCTCTTCTATAATATAACGATCGCCTACTTTTGTTCTTAAAAAATCTAAGCCTTGGCTTTTAACAAATTTCTCCAGACCTAAATTCGACATAACAGTACCGACAACTTTATCGCCAGTTTTTAAAACATTGGTATCTTTTAAATGCTTCGCAAATAATCCAATAATCTTATCGCCGTCGATAACTTTGCCTTTTTCATCAATCACAACAAGACGATCGGCATCACCATCTAAACAGATTCCGATATCAGCACGATACTTTACAACGGCTTCAGCAGCCCGCTCAGGATGAAGTGCTCCACTTTCGAAATTAATATTCTGACCGTTAGGTTCAACTCCTAGGGCGATGACTTCTGCGCCAAGCTCCCTAAACATCATCGGGGCAATCTTGTATCCAGCGCCATTAGCACAATCAAGAACAATTCTTAGGCCTTCTAGATCAAATTGAGGAGGAAAAACGCTTTTAGTGTGGACAAGGTAACGTCCAAAAACTTCCTCAAGCCTTTTGGCGCGACCAAGGTCAGCACCAAGTTTAACTTCTAATAAATGTGGGTTTGCGATAAGTCTTTCTAACTCGGCTTCAACTTCATCAGGAAGTTTAAAACCATGAGCATCAAAAATCTTAATACCGTTATCATCAAACGCATTATGAGAAGCAGATATCATTACACCTGCATCTGCTCGCATACTTTGCGTAACAAAAGCGACTCCTGGTGTAGGCAGTGGCCCAGTTAAGACAACATCTCCACCTTGAGCACATACACCGGCTGAGAAAGCTTGCTCAAGCATATAACAAGAACGACGAGTATCCTTGCCAACAATGATTAGTGGTTGTTTATTTCTACGATTGAATTTTTGAAAATGAGCGGTTACAGCTCTTCCTAAAATAAAGGCGATATCACCTGTCATTGGATAGACGTTAGCCTTACCCCTAATACCATCAGTGCCAAATAATTTACGTACGCTAGACATGAGTTTTCCTTAAGATTATTTGACGTTGATATTAATGGAGGTGGGATGAATCTGCAAAAGATGAACCCCTTCTGGAAGCACTGCACGTAGATCAACATTAACGTTGCCTTTCTTACCCACAGGAATCTCGGCCATAACCTGAACTGAGTCAGTCGTGAGCTTAAAATCTGGAGATTCAGGAGCTAAAACGTCCAAAGAGACCTCTTTAACACGACTAGTAATTCTCGACGCAGTAGTTACAAAGCGAATTGGGATATTTTTGAGCGTCAAATTGGCTTTCTTTGGCCTAACTTTGAAGAAGATTTCAATTTCATTTCCTCCTTCATATTTTAAACGAGGATCTAAATCACGTAGATTGACTTTTACTGAGCCCTTAGAGGTATCAAGATCATTCCAATTCATAGCAACTGTTGGAATATCTTTTAAATCTTTTAGAATATTCCAAGGTCCGATCACCTTTACCGTACTTGGGGCGATTTTCTCAATATCATAAGCTACATCTGGACCGACTTCACCTGTTACAATTGGCCTAATCTTTAAACTTTTCGCTGACTCTTTGACCAATTGTAAATTAATAGTATCTGGAATAATTGATACGACTTCTACGCCAAAAGGCAAAGCAATCATATTTGGAGTCAATCTAAGCATTTGTCTTTTGGGAGTCGAAGCAACTTCAGTCACAATTTCAATTCCACTTGATTGAACATTTTCTAAAAAAACTCTAGCGCCCTTGAGTTCAACTTTGATATTTTGAGGCCAAATATTTGAGACGACTTGTGCCTCAGGTAATAAAAGTTTTAAGGGAAATTCTCTTTGTGTGCGAACAGGTTCGGAATTTAGAACATAAAACCACAACGTTGTTCCAGCTATAATAGAGGCGATTCGTAGGAACATATGGGATTGTCCCAATTGTTTAATAGAAGACATTATAACGATTCTCCTACAACTTGATCAGAACCAGTTTCTGTATCTGCACCCATCATCTGCTCAATTGCTTTTCTTAGATCATTGGCATTATGGCATGAGACAAGTTTGCCATCATGACTTATACTAATCCTTCCAGTTTCTTCACTCACGACGATAGAAATAGCATCAGTGACTTCTGATAGTCCAATAGCAGCACGATGTCTTGTACCCATATGTCTTTCTATTTCTACATTTTTTGATAATGGTAAAAAACATCCAGCAGCCGCAATCTTGCCGCGAGATAAAATAACTGCTCCATCATGCAAAGCAGATCTTGATTGAAATAGAGCATAGATAATATCTGAATGAATCTCTGCATCTAGTTTCGTGCCTGTTGCAATAAAATTCATTAGACCTTGATCTTTTTCTAAAATGATTAATGCACCTATAAGTTCTTTCGAACATGCCTCACAAGCTTCAATGACTTCTTCAAGATCAATAAGATCAGCAGCTATCGATTTTCGACCAAAATTAAAGATCTGCCTTCCAGCACCAAAACGCGCGAGTGCACTTCTAATTTGATCTTGAAATAAAATGACGAGGATAATAAAAAATGAATCAAAGAAATGAGATAAAACCCAATTAAGTGCATATAGTCTAAAGCTTACAGCAATCCAAAACAAAGCGAGGAGCGCACCAATACCAAAAAGCATTTGCGCTGCTCGAGTTCCTTTAATAATCAAAAGCAGTTGATAAAAAAGGAAAGAGACAACAATAACGTCAAAGACATCTTTCGCTTTAAAGTATGACCATAAAATTTCTAAGGTCTGCACTACTTAGAATCCTTCGCTTTTATTTCATTTAAGTTATACTGACTTATCGGAATTGCATCGAAATTACTTAGACTTAGGAGTCAAAGGTGTCGACAAACACTCTAGAAATACAAACTAATGGCGAAAGCTTCGTTGACATAACTGCTCAGATAAAAAGCATGATCCCAAGGGGTAAAAGCGGAGTCATTTTCCTTCAAAATACACATACTAGTTGTGGCCTTGTGATCAATGAGGCCTTTGATCCTTTGGCCAAAAAAGATATGGAGAATTTCTTAAAATATCTTGCGCCCGAGAATTTAAAATTTATTGAGCATACTGATGAAGGACCAGACGACTCTCCTTCACATATGAAGTCCATCTTAGTGCAACAAACAATGAGTCTAATAGTCGAAAAAGGTCAATTACAGTTGGGCCAATGGCAGGGAGTTTATTTATGTGAATTCCGACGAAGCCCTAAGCTTCGCCGGATATTAACAAAATTTATAAATGATTAAGCCGCTTCTTTATCAGCAGTATCAGGAGTTTTAACATCTTCAATTTGATGAAGAACGTCATCACTAATGATCAACTTCTTACGAAGGGCTTCTCTGGAAATCCCCATCTCCTTAGCCGCTTTTGATTTGTTACCATTACAACGTTTGATTTCTTGTAAAATCATTTCACGCTCTACTAGGGCAACACGATCCTTAAGCGGAATATGGTGATCATGAGAATGAGGAATCTCTCCAAACATACGCTGTTTTGCCGTTGAATCTACCAGTGGAGAAGCTGTATTCTCAAAGGGAACTTCACTAATGACATGAGCCTTAGGGTTATACATCACGGCACGTTCGACGCAAATTTTGAGTTCGCGGATATTGGCCGGCCAGTCATAATCCTTAAGCTTATCTAACGCTTTTGGAGAGAAACTCTTTAGTAATAATCCTTGCTGTTTACATTCAATTTTAAAGAAGTAGTCAGCCAGCATTTCGATATCATCAAGTCGGCGACGAAGTGGCTCAATATGAATAAAGGCTTTTGATAGATGCTCTTGTAGCTCTTTATCAAACTCACCTTCATCAACCATTTGTCCTAAGTCAGCTGTCGTTGTTGCAATAATTCTTGCATCAACTGAAACTTTTGAACCTGGAAGTCCATGTTCTTTTACAAGTTGAGCTAATCGTTTTTGAAACATTAGTGGAAGTTTTGAAACTTCTTTTAAGAGCACTGTACCGCCTTGGCATCGAGTGAAAACACTTTCACCTTCGCCTAAACCAAAAAGTTCACGTTCAAGCGTTGCCTTATCTTTAGTGGCACAGTTTACAGTTTCAAAACCTTTTAAGCCACGCTGCCCTTCATGGTGAATAATATTGGCATAAAGGTTTTTGCCAACACCAGGCTCTCCATAAATAAGAACAGGACTTTCAATGTCTTTAATTTTAACAATGGTATTTCTAAGAGAGCCCATATGTGGAGTTTTGCCAATAAGAGCATTCTTTCTATCAAAAGGCATTGAGAAGCGACGAATTTTCGAACTTTCAGAAATTGGATTAAATTTATGAAAGACACTTGAAAAAACTAATGCTAAAACTTTCATTGTTTTTTCATCTTCAACAGTAAAGCGATCTTCATTACGTTTATTAATCACTTCAATAACACCAATGATTTTATCTTCTCTATTATGAATAGGATGACAAACAATTGATCTTGTTTCGAATTCTAGTTTCTTATCAAAATCAATATTAAATCTTGTATTTGGTTCACTAGTATCAATATTTAAAGCTACACCGGTAGTGAAAACACTTCCTGCGATACCCAAGCGGTAGTCAAATTTTAGATTATCTTTTTCTACTCCAAGAGCTGCCACTGCTTCCAGTTCATTACTTTCAGGATTGATAAGAAAGATTGAAGCGCGTTGAGCATTCATAATGCGTACAACTTCTTCAAGCATATTTTCCATGAAGTTTTCTTTATCACCAAAATGTGTAATATCTTTAAAGAGTGATAAAAGAAGAGAGAACATTTCAAAGCCATCTGAAGCTTTCGTATATTTCTCTTTCAAGGCACTGTCGACGAGACATTCTTTTAGACGATCAACACTAAAACTTAAAATATAATGCTCTAAAAGTTTTCTAAGTGCCGGTTCATCTTCGATTTCAAGACCATAAATGATCTGCTCATCTTCTATTGCATTTGTAAAAGCTCTAACAACTTTACCCGTGATATCAATATGATGTTTTTTGAACTGTAGTGAAACAGTTAGCATCGTACCTACCGAGACCCTTTCTATAGTAGAAAAACCAAGCCCGGTGACTGAGATATCCACAAGTGTTGCATCCTCAATATATCGAGGCTTACCAACTTCATCATCCATTTCAATTAAAAAGCGAAGATTATCCGCTTTTTCAACTGGGATACGAAAAGATTGATAAAATTTAAATTCAGAAAAACTGGTGAGCATGCGCCCTCCTAATGATTCAGGACCAATGGTTATCTCAATAGCTATTCGGACAAAACTGGTAGGAAGTTAACAGAAACGCCAAGAAAAAGTGGCGCTTCCTTTCAAAAACAGGAGGTTATAAGTTAAATTTAGTTAAGGGATGCTTCTTCATCGATGTCTGCTTCGCCTGCCACACCGTAATCAACGCTTAGCTCTTGCACAATCGCAGCTCTGATCGCACCTTTAAATTGTTTCCAATATTCTTTATGGCGACGATTATCAGAACTTGGAAGTTCTAAGGTAAATGTTGGGATACCTCTTTCATTGCCTGCATAATTTCCAAGACTACCTGGAAAGAAAGGATAGTTCTTAATTCTGTAGCCTTTTGCTTTCTTGCTCATTTGAATAAGAAGCTGACTCGCTTTATTG
This sequence comes from uncultured Halobacteriovorax sp., assembly GCA_964352405.1. Lineage (GTDB taxonomy): Bacteria > Bdellovibrionota > Bacteriovoracia > Bacteriovoracales > Bacteriovoracaceae > UBA4207. The sequence goes on along the minus strand of CAYGRY010000048.1, from coordinate 4,870 downwards.
CCAACCTCTCCACCAGTTTGAAAATCTTCCGGACCATCGTAATCAAGCATTGTTAACGGCGAATGCACACTGATGATTTTGCCCGGTGAGTACTGATTTATGAGGTTAACCTGAAAGACAGTTTCTGTTTCACTGGCAGCACTTGGTCCCGGAAAACGGCGCTTATCTTTTCCGTAACGTTGGGCCCAAAGTCTGAGCGCATCTTTTTGCCAATCTTTAGTTGGGAAGTTTCTATTGATATCAACTCCCCTGGCATTCGTTCTTGATGGGTATCTTTTAAAATAAGAATCAGGACTTACTAAAGGAGCAACCACGATTTGTTTGTTTCTGAAGTTTTCACGGTAAACAGGTTTTGATATAGAAATCTCTTCCAACATATTGATCACATCAAAACAAAACTTAATAGGTGTGATCTCATCACCGTGAACCCCACACATAATGATGGTCGTTGTTATCGGCTTATCTGGGTTAGGTTTGGTATCGTGCCAAACGCCGTAAATAAGTGGGTCACCATCGTGAGAAGCTTCTTGCCATTCCCAGTTGATATCAGAGCAATTACTTTTACCCCAGCCATAACGATCAAAGCTTTGATCAAGCTTATGGCAGTAGTCTTTGATTTCTTTGGCTTTTTTGGGATTAAAAAGGAGATGACTATTTTTTTGATCAAAGACAACATCAGCTTTGACCCACTGATTAATTTTTTCTTCAAAGACAAGGGCCTGTTCGTGTTGATGTGAACAGCTCGATAAAATAGTAATGAAAAGCAAACCTAAAAATCGCATGAACACCCTAATTAATGCAGTAGATTTGATTATACCCACATGAATTAGAGTGTGCCAGTCTTTTAGAGCAATCCTTGAAGTAATAAACTTGGGAACTTTAGTGCATAGAATCCAATCTTCTTAAACAGTCCAACACGTTCAAAACGATGTTCCTTAAACGAGTCTACGTCGTCTAGATAGTAAGATTGTGCCATGCGTGCTTCGATATCTGAGCGAATATGTTGTGCTAGAGATTGGTTGCCATCGCAAAAGTACGCTAGCTCTAGGCTGTAGACATTCGATCTTGGATCAAAATTATAAGAGCCAATCATTGTCGAATCATCATCAAAAACAAATGTTTTTGAGTGCGTTCCCCAACGAGAGTCTTTTACACCTTGATCAACTGTTGGGTAGTAAGAAAGTGCATCACCTTGAAAAATATGTGGCTTAAGGCCAAGCCCTAACCAACGTTTGAAGTAATGATAAAATACAGCTGCGACATAAATGGCGTCTGTTGAATATACACCGTTTGTAAGGATATCAACTTTCTTACCAGCATCCAGTAATGTATCTAGAAGTGGGCGACTATCGTTATCCGAAATGAAATATGGTGTATCAATAAGAACTTTATCTTTAACATTTTTAATACGATCAAAAATTTCATATTTTAATAAACGACCTTCTCTTCTATGACGACGGCCATGACCAGGCTTATCAGAAAAGAAGCTGCTTTTATTACAAGTATCGACATGTTCGTTTTGTAAGAGGTCTTTTCCTAGAGTTCTAACTCGCTCAAGTAGTTTAGTGTCCTCTTGTGTTACAAACAGAAAATTCTTAGCTTCTTGAGCTCTTCTATTCCAAAGTCTCAAGTCTTCCTTGTACTGCATTCTGCCAGAAGCATGACCCGAACTACGTCCATTACGAAGATATTTAATATCATTAGCACGTGGTTTTTTATCGCGATCAAGCTTGATCACATATTTAGAATTCCAAACATCATCAAAACTTTGAGCGACAGCATTCACAATCTCACCCTCGATCGCTAAATCACGATCGACAAAATTGTATTCTTCAGAAAGATCAAAATACTCATCAGCAATATTTCTTCCACCAATCAGGGCAACTTTTCCATCAACAACTAAACTTTTACGGTGATTTCTATACTGTGCTTTTGCTCTTAAAAGTGAAGCTTTATTATAAAAACGAACATCAATTCCATGCTCTTCTAATTCATGAGCATGAAATGGTGAAATTGTTGAGCCAATCATAAAGTGATCAAAAAGAAGTCTGATTTTTATACCCTGCTTAGCTTTTTCAACTAGAGCGTGAGTAAACATTCTCCCAGCTTTATCTGTATTATAAATGAACATTTCAAGATCGATGCTCTCTTTAGCTTGTTCAACTAATTCAAGACGTTTTTCCATGGCCGAAAGACCAGAGTTTAAAACCTGCAACTTATGAGGAGCATCACTTCTCGCCTGAAAAGGATCAACAAAGCCTTCAGCTGCTTCTTGGGCAAATCCGAGGTTGATGAAAAGTGATAATAGGGCAATTAATGAAATTAAACGCACTCTAAGCTCCATTTTGAAAGTGATTCAATTTAACATTTCCAACTTAACGCGTCGAAGCAAAATTATTAATCATGCAATTATGTAATGGTCTAAATAGCTGTTATTACTAATTGTCGTGTTTGAATTCTGGCAATTTCATCACTAACAGTATTGGAATTAATAAGAAGGCTGATCCTACATAATAAGGAACTGCCGAGCCATATTTCCAATAAATGAGTGAAGCTGCAATTGGCCCAATAACTCGAGCCAGTGCTCCAAGGCTTCTAAAGATACCAACACTTCTGCCCTGCTCATTAGCAGGACTATAAAGAGAGACTAATGCCGTAAGACAAGGAATCGCCATGGCCGAGCCAACTGCTAGAAAGAATAAACCGAAATAAATCAAGAATGAGCTTTGGGCAAAACCAATTAAGACAAGCCCTGGGATAACGCTAATCAATCCCATTAACGCCATCTTGCGCTCACCAATCTGTGAAGCCTTTCTTCTAACGACTCCTCCTTGAACCATCGCTAAGACAAAGCCGATGAAGATAAACATATAAGCATTATCCATTGGTGAATACCCAAGACGCTCAAACGCTAAGAACGTCAGAGTGAACTCCATTCCAGAAAAAGCACTCAAGAAAAGAAAATGACTGAAATTTGTCAGATTCACCCCAGGATATGGCAGTGGAGAAAAGAGTTTAAACGGATTGAAGCTTCTTTGAAGATGAGACTCGCCTCTTTTTTCCTTTGGAAGAGTTTCTTTAAATCTAAAAAGAAGTGACCAAAAGTTCATGAATGATAAAACAAAAGCAATGGCGGCAGGAACAGAAAATGGATTCACTCCATAAGCCGCTAAACTTGGCCATGTATCAAGTAGGTTCCACTGAGCAGAGATACCACCAAGTGCCGGTCCAAAAATAAAGCCTAGAGCAAAAGCAATTCCTACAAAGGCCATGCCTTTAGAGCGATTTTTAGATTCAGTCACATCGGCCACAACTGCTGTTGCGGTAGAAATATTACCACCCATAATGCCACCAACCAGACGAGCTAAAATGAGAACAGTAAAGCTTCCTGCAAAAAACCAAAGGCCATAGCTGAGCGCCAGACAGGCAACAGAAATAAGAAGAACTGGTTTTCTGCCAATACGATCTGAAATCCCTCCCCAAATTGGAGCGGCAATAAATTGAAGAAGTGAATAAAGAGCTCCTAGAGCACCGCCGAAGAGAACGATTGAAGAAACATCTGCGCCACCGACTTGAGTAAGACTAGCGATACTTCCAAAAATAGCTTTTAAGAAAACGTTATCAGCATCTGTTTCCAAGTAGTGTTTTGCCAATTGAGGAAACAACGGAAAGATGATTGAAAAACCGATGAGGTCTAAAAATAAAGTTAAGAAAACGATCTTAATACTAGATTTTGCGTGAGGACTTAGAGGAGGTGACTTCATTTTTTGTTCGGCCATTGGTTCATACCTTGAAGATTCAAAATTAATATATTGAGACTGAATGGCCTTTGAGTCACCATTAGCATGGGCATCGACAAGATTAGCAAAGTCTTGGCACCACTGATCGTCATCATTTAGACATGGAATATGGTGAACATCACCACCTGATTCATGAGCTTGCTCTTTAAGTTCAACGCCAATTTCGTCAACTGTCTCTAAACAATCAGCAACAAAGGCAGGACAATAAACGGCAATATTTTTGTGTCCCTGTTCGATTAGTTCATCAACTCGATCATCAGTGTAAGGTGTGAGCCACTCTTCTGATCCAAATCTAGATTGAAAAGCATACTCGACATCACTAGGGTTGATCTCTTTAAGACGCTCTTTAATTAAACAAAATGTTTCATAACAATGCTGATAATAAACGTCACCATTATAGATAACCCAGCGCTTAGGAATCCCATGAAAAGACATAATGAGCTTATCTATTTTCTTTTCACTGTTGAGACTTTTTAAATGGTGATCTACTAGCCTTGCAGAATTATCAATGAACGCATGAGAGCGGTGAAAATCAGTTAAAAATTCAAATGGTGGGATCTTCGTTCTAGTTTCAAGTACCTTGGCAAAGCCGTCCATACCACTTGCTACAGTTGAGCCAGAAAATTGAGGAAACATAGCAATCGCTAAAAGTCTGGTCGCCGCTTCATCTGGCTTGTCTTCGAGATCTTTCTCCCAACTATCCCAAACATCACTAACTCTGGGACTAGACAATAAAAAAGCATGATTAAGTTCGACTGTCTGAGGATCAGGAAGGGCTTTGCTAACTTTGTTAGCAAAAGCTTCAGTAATTGTAATTAGAGGAAAACTCTTTCCATCCCAAATTCTTGAATAAAGCTTAGCTGAGCGTTTAGGTCTAAAGGGTAAGATGAAAAGGTTAAGAATAATCTTCCAAAGCCATGGCGTTACGTCGACGACGCGAGGATCACCCAAAAATTCCTTTAAGTAAGCTCTCACATCAGAAACTTTTGGACTTTTTGGCGAACCAAGTTGAACTACAACCGCTTTCGTTTTACGTCGATTCAATGCACTACCCAGCTTGTCAAAATTAG
>CAYGRY010000047.1:0-22480 GCA_964352405.1 uncultured Halobacteriovorax sp. | reverse complement strand
CGTCAAAGACGGATTTGAGGGGCGAGATTACTCTATGGAATACTATCTGTGAAGGGTTAAGACCTTGGAAAAACTTGATTTTAACGCGATTTATTATAGCGATGCCAATATTTGGCACGACGAAGCATCGTCTTCTTATAAACTTGCTCAAGTTGAGACCTTACTAATGCCGGCTCATGCCACTTTGAGTGTTCTTCTTTTAGCCCTTGCATGGCCTGACGTTGTTCAGTCCAGGTTGAGTACAGCTTTAGAATTTTCTCTGCCATCTCCCTAGAATCACGCGGCTTATACGAGAAAGCTCCCACTTCAACACCATAGAGTAGATCTCTGTATGAGCGGTTTCTAGGATAGATAACCGGAACCCCTGCTAAAAAACATGTTTCTAATTGATCATAGGGCACTGCACTGGTTTCGATGGCGATATTAAGATGAACACTACCGATAAAACTTGAGAAATCTATTCCAGATACAAAAGTAACATAAGAATTTAACCCAAGTGAGTTAATGACTTCTTCAAGCCCTGAGCGCCAAACAGATGTATTCCAATCTCTTGGAGTATGAAGAAGTAGTTTTGCATTTTCAATTCCTCGCGCCAGCACGAGGGTCAAACTTCTTGCCACGACCTCTGTTGATTTTAACGACTCTTCACCATCAACAAGTGAAAGACCAATTTTAAAACCATCACTTAAATTTGGAACTTGTTTGGAAATTTCATTTGAATCAATCGCCAAGCCAACACGAGCCACTTTGTGAGTAGGAATCTTAAGTTGTTCAGTTAATTTAGAAACTGAAAGACTTGAAGGAAGTAAGAATCGATCCGCTCGTCTTAAAAGAATTTTTTCAAACCAATTACCTTTAAGAGTTGGAGGAGTCCCGTGAATAGACCAGATGAGAGCAATATGCGGGTAGCGGCGCAAAAAATAGGAACAAGCAAATAAAGAAATATTATCAAAACAATGAAAGTGAGTAAGTTGATGTCGCTTCAATAAGAGTTTAAAAACATCTTTATAGGCATTCATCCATCTTGCACCAGAAACAACTCGGATCGCCTGAGTTTCTATGCCTAAATTTTTTGCTTCAACATGGATATAGGAATCAAGCGGACAGCAGATAACAACTTTAACGCCTACGCTAGTCGCTTCTTTTGCTTCTCTTAATAGACCGCGTTCTCTTGGGCCCCAGCCAACAAATGGTCCAAAAAATAAGACCGCTGGATTAGGAGTATCGACTAAGGTACCCACTCACCCTCAACACTGCCAAATTTTAATTCTGCATTAAATTTTAAAAGCTCTCTTGTACTCGCTCGGTTGTACCAAAGGTTCATGGTCGTAGGCTTCTTGCCTTCTTCCATCGGTTCTACGAAAACAGACATTTTTACGGCATCACGATCCTTGTTCAAAACATCAATTTTTTCATAATCAAGAACCGTGGCGGTCACTTTTAAAACCTTAGAGCGAACGATGACTGGAACGGAGTATACATCCCCTTTTTGAAGTGGAAGGCCTCTAAAAAAAGCAAGAAGTGAAAGAGGGTCTAAGAAAAGTTCAGGAATAAAACCAACCTTATCGTCTTTCTTTGTTTTTCCGTCTTTAATTTTTTTAAACCACTGTTTATTTTGAAGTTTTTCATGATCATAGAGTTGAAGTTCATCAACACTTTGCCCGCTTTCACGTTGAATTAAAGTATACTTGAGTGGCAAGAATGAATCGGCCAAAATGAAACTCTCGACATAATCATCGAGTTTATAAATATATTTATAATAATCAGCAGACGATAATGTGGCTTTAAAATGGTGAATAAGATCATCGCCACGTTTGCCGTTATCTAAAACCATAAACTTAATATTACCTGCCTTGATTCCTAAGTAAGTAATTTCAAAATTGATACTTTCTCCAACACGAATCAATGGCTTAAACTGTGACCATGTTTTATTAGCGTCTTTGTAGAGCTCTTTGAACTGTTCTGGATAATCTTCAGGATAGATCTTTGCTATTTTAGAAACTGATATTTTCTTTGGTATAACTTTTTTTACAACAATTGATTTTTTTGAAGTATTTTTCTTAGTCGCCTCTCTAACTTCAGGAACTGGTGCTGGAGTTGGCTTAATTTCTTCAAAAGAAAACTTTGCTTGCTCTTCTTGAGTCACTTCAAATTCTTTCAAGAGAGCTTCACCGTCTGCAGGTAAAGGTCGATCATTTTGAGTTGCACACCCAAATAGAAAAATGACTAAGAAAAACCAAGTTGATTTCATTTTTTAGCCGCCTTAAGAAGAAGGGCTTCTGTCTCTTTGGCGCCATCTAAAAAGACAACATTGATCTCGAGATAATGAATCGCTTCATCATCACTAACTCTTCTAAGTTTAACCATATCTTTTTCAGTTGTTAAAACAAGCGCGTCGCGCTCCTTAGCCTGATCAATAATCTCTTTAACTTCTTCGCCGGTAAAATAATGGTGATCTGGAAAAGTATGCCTTTCAATTAAATCAGCTCCGAGTGATTCAACTAGCGCATAGAACGATACAGGTGAAGCAATCCCAGCAAGACAAATAACCTTTCGACCTTGAAGAGATTGAACATCTTCTTTTACTGAAGTTCTCGCATTGAACACACCTGTTGGTCGGTAACCAATCTCTGCAAAGACAGTCCCTGGTGGTGAGTATTTTTTTATGAGAAGTTTAAGTTCATCAATATTTTCTCGTAGAGCTTGATCTGCTCGACCAATAACAACAAGATCAGCTGCTTTTAAGGCTGAAAAACCCTCTCGCATATAACCAAGAGGAGCTACTTTATAACGATCGATTGGCATCAAGGCATCAAATAAAACAATATTAATATCGCGGTAAAGTTTGAGATGTTGATGGCCATCATCTAACAGCACCACATCAGGTTTTTCATTGGCAAAATAATAGCGAAGATTTTCGCTTCTATTTCTTCCGACAACAATACTCGCTTGCTCAAGACGTCTCGCCAAAAGAAGTGGTTCATCGCCGTAATCAAAAGGATTATAACCAAGCTTTCTTCCACCTCTCAGAATGCCGCTGCTCTTTTCTAATTTGCCTTTATATCCACGCATTAAAATCATTATTTTTAAATCATGACGCGCATAAAATTCAGATAACCATAAAGTAAAAGGTGTCTTACCGGTTCCTCCAAAAGTGAGATTGCCGATGGAAACAATAGGAACTTGGAATATATTTTGATTCAAGTAACCATAAGTATAAAAGAATCGACGAACACGGTAGTAACATTCCCAGATGAAAGCGAGCGGCGTTAAGAGATATTGGAAAAATCTTGAAAGAGCGATCATAAACCCTCCTTCAACTTAAAGGCTTTCATCATATGCTCGGCAGGTTCGCCGTCCCCTGCAAGTAAATTTGGAAGTTTGGCCAAGCTCATCTTTACTCTATTAAATTCATTGGGATCTTGGATTAATTTTAACAAAGCTTTTGTCATGTTAAAAGAAGTGGCTCTTTCTTGTATAAACTCTGGGAAAACAATTTGATCAAGGATTAGATTGGTAAGTGAAATAGGTTTATCGTACTTAACAAAAGTCTCAAAAATATATTGATTCAAAAGTGACCCTTTATAGGCAACTACTGTTGGTAACTGAAATAAGCCCGTGGCAAGCGTTACAGTACCGCTTGTCGCCAAGGCGATGTCGGCCCATTTCATGGCTTTTTCTAAGTCTGTATTGGTCCATGAGTGGTCAATCTTTTGTTTAAAAGAATTCCAATGCTCTTGTTTAACATTAGATGAATATACAATTCCAACTTCCACTTTCTTATTCAATATTTTTCTTAGATGCTCTACCGTTTTTTCAAACTCTGGAAGTAAAAAACGAACTTCATCATTTCGACTTCCTGGAAGTAGCAGAAGTCGAACCTTATCATTCATAGAATTAAAATTTCTTGTTTCAAGATCTGCCAAAGCTTTCGAATAATTTATTAATAATGGATGTGGCACAGAGATGATTTTCGAAACACCACGATCATTAAACCATTTTTTCTCAAAAGGTAGGATCGAAAATAGTGTATGGACGGTGTTTTGCAGTACCTTTGCTCGATATGCCTTCCATGCCCAAGCCTGAGGTGCAACGTAATATAAAACTTGAACCCCTTGCTTAGCCAACTTCTTTGCTAGTTTCAAATTAAAGTCTTGAAAGTCGATAAGGATCGCAACTTTACACTGCCGACTTTTAACTTCTTGGGTGATTTTATTTAGAGCTTTTAGGTAAAAAGGGATCTTATTCACAACTTCAGAAAAACCAAAACTTGAAAAGTCTTTGAGATGGTAATTAAGCTCCATCCCTTGAGCCTGAAGTTCATCACCACCCACACCAAAAAACTCCAAATTTGGATTAAGTTTTTTTAAGGCGGGTAAAAAGCTTAGTGCATGTTCCTCACCTGATTTTTCTCCGGCAATTAACAGGCACCATTCTTTCATTAGAGATTAACCACTTTTTTTGTTTCAAGTGAGCGAAGAACAGCATCAATTAATTTAACAGCCTTTACGCCATCTTCAAGAGTGACCATAGGAGTGCTACCGTCGTTGATAGAGCGATAGAAATGCTCTTGCTCCATCAACAAATGATCTCTTTTTGTATAATTGATAACTTTAATATCGCTCGCTTCTTTATGGGCAATCTGAATTTGATTATTCATTAAATCAACTCTTAGTACTCCATGTTCACTTGAAGCCTCAAGTGATCTTACTTCGTGAACATGACCGCGACCTACTGTGATATCTGCAACAGAGCCATTACTGAACGTGAAATGCGCCACCACGTGATCCCATTTCTTCGTTCTTTGTTTAAACCCCGTCGCACTGACTGTAACAGGATCTTGACCTAATAAATATCGAAGCAAATCAAGATCATGAATCATAAGATCATTCACAACATCAACATCTGTTGCCCTACCTTTAAAGGCAGCGTAACGATCGAGACGAAGATGAGCACCGGCACCTAGATAAGGCGACATTAAACCTTTTTGCTCCCACGCTTCGTGACATCTTTCACTATGCCCGACTTGAAAGACTAATTTTTTATCTATCATTAAGTTTTGAAGTGTTAAAGAGTCTTCGAGTTTATCAGTGACAGGCTTTTCACAAAAAACATGAATATTTTTTTCAATGAGTTTTTTACATAAATCAAAGTGAAATGATGTGGGAGTCACGACGATGGCGGCTTCCACATTGGCAGGAAGCTCATCAATAGAGTTGACAATTAAAACATTAGGATGAGCTTCTTTGGCTGTTTGTTGACCAGCTTGGGATGGTTCAACGATAGCAACTAAGTTAGATAAATCGAGCGCAACAATTTTTTGTGCGTGAACACGTCCAAGGTGACCATAACCGATAAGCGCTGTATTAATTGCCTTCATAGGAATGGTGCAATCCCGACTTCACTTACTCTAATAAATGAAACCATTTCATTAATAATGACATTGTCTTTGAATTCAGCCATATGTTCTTCATGTTCAACGAATGCTCTAGGCGAAAGCGCCGAAGCTTCCATCGTTCTATAAAAGTCTAAGACTTCGCTAATGGCAGACTTTTCAACACCTTGTCTTCTCATTCCAATGATATTAACGCCTTTAAGTTTGACTCGATTGCCGTAAGCAGTACAAAAGATTGGAATATCTCTATCAATAGCGGTGGCACCACCGATATAAGCACCTCTGCCGATAGAAACAAATTGGCTGATCTGACTTCCACCACCAATAATAACTCGATCCCCTACCTTAACGTGTCCTGCAAAGTTGGTTGAGTTTGCTACAACGCAATTACTGCCAAACTGAACATCATGACCAAGATGAACATAGGCCATAAACAATGAGTTATTTCCTACATTGGTGACGCCATTATCTTTTAAAGTTCCACGGTGAACAGAGACATATTCTCTAAAAGTATTTCCGCTACCTATTATAGTTTGAGTTGGCTCTCCTTTATAAGACGTATCTTGAGGAGGTGCTCCAATACTACAAAAAGATTCGAAACGATTATTTTCACCAATTGTTGTATGACCATCGATATGAACCTGGGCACCGATAACACAACCCGTGCTAATTTCAACATTTGGACCAATAATAGAAAAAGGTCCAATCGAAACATTTGGTGCAATTTTCGCTTCAGGAGATACGATGGCGGATGGATGAATCGAAACACTCATATGTTATTTCCTTTTAAATGCAATTTGGGCCAAGACAGAACATTCACTCATTAACTCTCCAGCGACATGAACTTGGCAATCAAAGCTATTGATAGGTCCACGTACTTTTGTCGCCTTACACGTAATAACTAAGTCCATTCCTGGAAGAATTGGTTTTCTAAACCTAGCTTTATCAACACCGAGAAGGGCGACATCCATTTCTTGATTATAAGGATCTTCGCAAACAAGAAAATAAGAGAAGCTTGCAGCTTGTGCCATCATTTCAACTTGCACGACTCCAGGAAGAATTGGTTTACCGGGAAAGTGACCTTCAAAAATTGGATGGTCTGCTCTAGCGTGCCAATTTGCAGTGACGATAGAATCAATGATTTCTTTTGGAGTTAATAGCTGCCCTTCAGTGATAGGGTTTGCCGGTTGAACTTTATCAACACCATCAATAAACAGAAACGGATCTCTGTGTGGTAAAAAATTAAAAACATTCTCTTTTGTGACTAACATAGATTTCCTTTCGATTTTAGAGATTGCTGTCTAAGCCAAGCGACACCACGAAGCCATTCTTTTAATGGTCTAGCTGGGTGACCTGCAACAACACTCGAATCTTCAATATCTGAATTTACCATAGCATTTCCAGCAACCTGGCACGCTTTGCCAACGATCACTCCGTTTCCAACAGCGGCCTTACCGCCAAGTACCGTGAAATCACCGATAACTGCACTGCCCCCAAAGGCAACATGGCCACAGATAATAACTCCACGACCAATTTTACAATTATGAGCAATTTGAACATGATTATCGACTTTAGTTCCATCACCAATTGTCGTCGGCGAAAATGTACCTTGATCAACACATGAATTGGCTCCAATCTCAACGTTGTGACCAATAGTCACTCCACCGAAATGCCAAATTTTGTGGTGAACACCACTATCAAAATTATAGCCAAAACCATCAGCACCGATAACTGTTCCTGAATGGATACGAACATTATTACCAATATGGGTGAACGGATAAACAGTTACGTTTGCAAAAAGCTCTGAGCCTTCGCCTATTGTACAGGGGCCCTCAATCACACAACCTGAATGAATTTTAACATTCGCTTCAATAACGACGCCATGACCAAGATGCACACCTTGAGCAATAAAGCTTGAGGGATCAAGGGAGACAGAACCATTTTGTCTGCCATCATGCCAATGATTTAAGCTTTTCGTTTTTTGATCGAAAAATATTTTTGATAAAAGAGAAATAGTTAGCGGTACATTTTTTGAAACTGAAAGTGAAAGAATATCAGACTCTAGACTCTTAGCTTCGGTGGCTATTTTTTCATTAACGATGACGTGAACTTTAGATTTTGTTTTAAGCGAGGAAAATTCATTTAAGAATTTTTTATCACCAAGAACGATTAAAGCATTGTCAGTTAGATGATCCAGATCAGTTAAAAACGTCACATCCTTAGACTTAGCAGGGATTAAGACTTCAATATTTTTATCTGATTTGAAAATTTCATCTAAATTCATGGCATGTCCATAAACAAAAGGGAACGCACTCGTCGTTCCCTATTTATAAAACTTAAACGTAGTGCTTAGAAAAGTTCTTCTTATTTAAACTTTTTGTCGTAAGCCTTAACAACATCATCTGTTAAATCTTTTTCATCTTTAGCATAAACAATTGGAGCTGTTGATGATTCATAAGTCATATCAACACTTGCTGATTTAGAAACTTCATCAATAACTTGTTTTACACGTTCAAGAATTGGCTTTTTCAGTTTGTTTTCCATTTCCTGAATTTCTTTTTGATAGCTCATTGATTTCTGCTGAAGAAGAATAATCTTTTCTTGAATTTCTTGTTCTTTCTTAGCTTTGGCTTTGTCGTTCATCACAACGCCTTGCTTTTGAAAGTCTTCTTGCATTTTTCTAATAGAACCTTCTTCTTTTTGAAGAGATCCCTGCTTTTTATCAAATTCTTTTTTGAGCTCTTCACGGACTTTTTGTCCCTGCTTAACAGTTAAAAGAACTTTTTGAATATCAACTTTACCTAAAACAATTGCTTGAGCCGCTGGTGCAGCAAGAGTTAGGGCTAATAATGCTACTGATATAATTTTCATCTCTATCTCCAAATCCGTCTTAGTAGATAACTTTCTTCAAATTAAAATAATTGTCCAATATCGAAGTGGAATTGGCTACCAGCATCTGTGCTAGATGGGTTGATTGGGTATCCAAATTCAAATCTTAGTACACCAATAGGTGAGAACCATCTAAATCCAAAACCGTAGTCCATTCTCAGATCAATTTGGTCAATCTTTCCGGCATCGCCTGCGTCAAAGAATACAACCCACTTTAAACCAGCTTCACGAGCTAGTGGGTGTTCAAATTCGAAGGTTGTATAAGTCGCAAATAAAGCTCCAGCATTGAAGGTTTCATTTTGACCAGTGGTGACGTTTGGCACAGTTCTTTTTGGCCCGATGGCCTCAAAGTCATAACCTCTAAGGTTTCTAGCTCCACCAAGTGTTAATTTTTCAGTTCTTGGAATTTGTTGATTACCTACACGTTCTAACTTAGCAGCATAGAGCCTTGATCTAAAGACCAGATCCCCAACCAAGTTCCAGTAGTGCCTTCCATCAACTTCGTTGAGCCACCACTTTTTATCGCCACCAACACCAGCATATTCTGTTGAAGCAGAAAGATAGTATCCTTCAGTCGGCTCAAAAGTATTATTTCTACGGTCACGAAGTAAGGTTGTTCTCACTGAAGAAGCAATACCATTTTCTACAGCTTCATCAATCGTTGGATCTTCTTTAGCGCTAATTTGAGTATCTTCAAGCTTGTAAGTTAAGAACAATCTTGTGTAATCAAAGATCGGGTAACCAACGCGAACATCAAAGCCTTTACGCTTATAACTGAAGCTGTCTGACGTTGTGTTGTTGGTTCTAAAGATATCAAAACCGGCAGTCCACTTTGTATCCATCAAATATGGTTCAGTGAATCCAACGTTGAACGTTTGGTTTTGATCAGCAAGAGAGAGACTGAACGACAGATTTTGACCTAAGCCTCTAAAGTTATTTTGTGCAATCGAAGCCTGAAGAAATCCACCAGTCGCTGTTGAATAACCAGCTCCAAGAGAGATTTGCCCAGTATTTCTCTCTTTTACTGAAATTTCTACGTCTAGAACATCGTCGCGCCCTGAAGGAGTTACTGTTGTAAAGACAACACTTCCCTGTTCAAAAAAGCCAAGGCGGTTCACGTTTTCTTTCGACTCGCGAAGGGCGGTACCAGAGAACCTAACGCCTTCTTTAATTTTAAGTTCACGGCGAACAACCTTATCTCTCGTTTTGGTATTACCCTTAACAATAATTTTTCCAAAGTAAGCGATCTTACCTTTTTCAAAAGAGAACTCGATATCAACTTTATTTTCACCAGGAACGACTTCAAGTGTACGAAGAACGTTGGCAAAAGCGTAACCTTCATCTTGGTACATTTCAGTTAAAAGCTGAATGTCTTGCCTTAATAGTTCTTCTGAATAAGTCGCGCCGCCTTTCAGCTTAATTTTCTCTCTAAGATCATCTTCAGGAAATAAGACTTCGCCTAAAAACTTCACTCTATTGACGCTAAACTGAGGACCTTCTTGAACCTTAACAGTAATGAAAACCCATTTTTTATCGTCAGAAACAGTAATCTCAGGTGTTGCAACGTTGATTTGCAGATAGCCTTTTGTCTTATAGAAGTACTTTAAGCGCTCAATATCTGTTTGAAAGTTAAACTCTTTAAAATTACCTGAACCAGACATCCAAGAGAAATAACTCTCCTCTCTAGTTTCCATAATATCTTTAAGCTGTGAATCACTGAAAGCTTTGTTTCCAAGGAAAGCCACTTTCTTCACGCGAACTTTGTCATATTCTTTAATATCGTAAACAAGCTCAACGTTTTCATCATTGATCTGAACGACTCTAAAATGAACTGAAGCTAGGTAAAAGCCTTTTTCTTCGTAGAGTTTTTGAAGCGCGATGACATCGCTTTGAATGGTGCTGACATCAAGAATGGCAAAAGGCTTCGTTTTAACTTTGTCTTTGAAATCATCTTCTGAAAGCTCATCATTACCTTTGTAGGTGATCTTCGTGATGATTGGCTTTTCTTTAACAATGAAAACAAGAATATCACGTCGACCTTTTTTTTCTTGATGAGCTTCGACTTGTTCAAAAAACTTCATGCTATAAATTTTTTCAAGGTCGCGCTTTAAAAGATAATTATCAAGCTTCATACCTTTACGGGCACTTATTTTTTCAAGCACAGCTTCTTTTTCAACTTTCTTAAGTCCGCGAACTTCTATGCCATCAATTTTAAAGAGGTTTTTTCTTGGGCCTAAATCTTGAATATTAGTTGATTGAGCAAAAGCTGTATTAGAAGAAGCCACCATACCTATGGCTAAACATAATATAAAAATACATAGGATAAAAACTGGCAGAGATTTGTAACCAGTTTGGCCTTTGTATGGCATTGCGTATGATCCTCAAAACAGTCAACTGTATTTAAAACGAAATTAGTCTGGAAAAAGTAGCAAGAACCCCACGATCTTTAAAGGATTTTTCCTATATTCAAGATCTTGAATCAATGCACAATTTGGCCGTCTTTCATTTCAATCTGATAACCAAAACGCGATGCAACGCTTCGATCATGAGTAACTACGATTAAAGTCGTTCCGTTTTCAGAAGCGAGTTTCATAAGCAGATTAACCACGATCTCAGTATTATTGGAATCAAGGTTTCCTGTTGGCTCATCGCATAGCAATAGTTTAGGCTTCAAAGAAAGAGCTCTGATAATATTTATTCTTTGCTGCTCTCCGCCAGAAAGCTGATAAGGATATTTTTCAAGTAAATTAGAAACACCTAATTGGGCCGCAAGGTCGGCCACACGTTTTTCTACTTCTTTTGAGTTTTGCGCCGAGATTTTTGAGGGCAGTAAAATATTATCAATACAGTTAAGAGAGTTTAATAAAAAGTGAAATTGAAAAACAAAACCAACATCACTGCCGCGGTACTTTGCAAGCTGTTCGTCATTAAAAGTATTTAGGTTTTTACCATCAACTAAAACACTTCCCTCATCAGCGCGATCGAGTCCGCCAATCAAATATAGCAGCGTTGATTTGCCGGAACCTGAAGCGCCCGTCAAAGCATACTGACCACCTTTTTCAAAGGCGAGTGTTGCACCATTAAGAGCTTTCACTTTTCCGTAATGTTTAGCGACCGTTTGTATTTCAATATAATTTTGTGACATTTAAGAGAACTCCTTTCTAAGTCCTTGTAGTACGGGGGCCTTTCTAAGTTGTCTTAATGAGAAACTTAAAATAATAGCAACCCAAACTAGTGCTCCCAAAGAGACGAGGGCAAAGTCTTGCCATCTTAGTGCTGGTTCAATTGAAGAAACATAATAGATATCGCCAGGTAAAAAGCTAGCGCCGTAATTAGCTATGAGAAAGCTAAAGAATCGTTCAAAAACTAAAGCCAACAAACTAGAAACGGCCCAAAGAAGTCCTACGAGAATCTTCATCCCTTTGGCCAAAGCATTTTGAGACATTCCAAGTGCTTTAAATAAAAATAATTCTTGTGAGCGACTTTCAGATAAAAAAATAATGAACGCTGCCGCGTTGATAATGGCAATGACGACGATGACCTGTAACACTAAGCCAATCATGACTTTTTCGGCCTTAACGGCTTGAAGTAATGTTCTAAAATCCGACCAATAAGGCCTAATCGTATAATTGATACCAATTCTCGAACGTAGCTCTTCAATCGCTTGGCTAATTTGCTCTGTGGTGACATTAGGATTAAGTCTAACAATCATCGAGTTCACAGCGTTTGATAAACCAAGTGTTTCTTGCAAAGAATTTAAGTCTGTATAAGCAAAGCGCTCGTCTTTTTGATAAATGCCATGGGAAATAGTCCCTTCAATATTAAACGGTGTTAATGTCGGTAGAGCTGCCAACGAAGAATTTCCTTGGGCAAAAGATAAAACAACCTGATCTCCTGCTTTAGCGTTAAGAGATTCAGCTAACACTTTTCCTAGAACCACTCCCCCACTCATCGAAGGCAATTCAAGATTGGTCACATTTAAGAAATCTGATTTTTCAATTCCTCGAAGTAATATCCCTTTGCCGACACCCTCTTTTAAAGCAAAAGCTTCGAGTTGCAACAATCCGCTATAGGCCTCAACACCTACGTCTGAAAGAGAATCAATCAGATTTTGATCTGGACTAAAAAATCCATCACGTGAATAGATAGAAAAATCCCCTGTCGTTTTTCTTAAGCCTTCTCGCATGGTGGTTTCAAATCCATCCATCAATCCAATCGTCGCTAAGATAACGGCCATAGAAAAAGCTAAGCCAGAAATAACGCCAACCGCGAACTTTAATGATGCTTTTCCAGACATTAGGATTTTAAGCAGATTGATCACTCTAGATCACCATCATCACGAATAGACTCGCCACTAACACTCCAGCGAAGAAAGGCATCCATGAAGCCATCGATATGACCGTTTAACACTTTATCAGTATTGGAACTTTCAAATCCTGTACGGTGATCTTTAACCATTTTATAGGGGTGTAAAACATACGAGCGAATTTGTGCGCCCCAACCAATTTCTTTTTTACCAGCTTCAGCTTCATCTAGCTTTTCACGGCGCTTGGCCATTTCAAGATCATAAAGTCTCGATTTTAACACACCCATGGCGCGCTCTTTGTTTTTAAGCTGAGAACGCTCGGCTTGGCAGTTCACTACGATATTGGTTGGAATATGGGTAATTCTAACGGCAGAGTCGGTGGTGTTAACCGACTGACCACCAGCACCAGAAGATCTAAACACATCAATTCGTAGGTCTTTATCTAAGATTTCAATATTAATTGAATCATCAACTTCTGGAGTAACGTAGATCGAAGCAAAAGAAGTGTGACGTCTTGCCTGCGAATCAAAAGGAGAAATCCTAACGAGCCTGTGAACTCCAGACTCACTTTTTAATTGGCCGTAAGCGAAGTTACCTTCAACCAGAATGGTCGCACTTTTAATTCCAGCGGAATCACCTGGCTGCTCATCCATCATGGTTAATTTAAATTTCTTATGTTCGGCCCAATGAATCACCATACGCTCTAGCATGCTGGCCCAATCACATGACTCTGTACCACCTGCACCGGCATTTATGCTTACGATGGCATTATTTGGATCAACCTCGTCTGACAGAAGAACTTTTTGTTCCGCCTTAGAAAATAACGCCAAAAACTGCTCAGCAGTTGTAATGCCTTCACTCGCCGAATTTTCATCACCTTCTGCTGCAAATTCAACGAGGACTTCAAATTCATCATAAGCCGTTTTTAATTCTTCGTAAGTATCTACGACATCTTTTAAAACTGATTTTTCTTTTTGTATTTTTGAAGCGTGGGTCGCATCTTCCCAAAAGCCATCAAGGGCTTCCATGTCATTTATTTCATGAATACGATTGGTTTTCCTAGAAACGTCAAAGCGACCTCCGTAGATCCTCCAAGCGATCTTCGTACTCACGCATCTCGGATCTCATTTCGTCGAGCTTGATTTTAATTGAATTATCCATTCTTCCCCCAGCCAATTTTGTCATAAGCTTTTTTAACTAAAGCTTGCTCATGGCCTTGCATTATTTTTTCTTCAGCAGCTGAAATTTCATGGTCAAACCCAAGCAGGTGCAAATAACCATGAATGAACAAATGAACAATCTCTTGCTCATAAGTCACTTTGTATTCTTTACTTTGAGACTGGGCCACCTGATGACAGATAAACATATCACCAAGTTCCAATTCTGGCGGCAAGCCAAAAGGACTGTCTCTTAAATCATCATGAACCGGAAAACTTAAAACATCAGTGGCATAGTCTTTTTGACGCCACGATTTATTAAGCGATCTGATTTTCTGTTTGCCACAAATCAGCAAAGACAAATCAATTTCACTAACATTCTTGAGTTTGACTCCGTGCTTTGCATTCTTGGCGAATGTAAACTTCGAGCAAACATCAATAGCTGCCACCAAAGCCAGTTTAAGGCTTTTATACTCTTTAGGCATAAGTTTGACGCTCAAGCTTAAATGAAGAGTAATTTTAGAAATGTTTGAAGCTATGGTATCCCTTTGCATTGTTAGCTATCATAGCGGAAATGACTCGTTATGGGCAAAGGAAGACTTATGAATGAAGAAATCTCTAGACTCAAAAAAGTTGTCGCACAGCTTCGTGACCCAAACGGTGGCTGTCCATGGGATCTGAAACAAACTCATCAATCCCTACTGCCCTTTCTTATTGAAGAATCCTATGAATTCGTGCAGGCAGTCGAAAATCATAACACTAGCGAAATGGAAGAAGAGCTCGGTGATGTTTTGCTCCAGGTTGTTTTACATGCTCAACTCGCCAGTGAGAAAGGCCAATTTGATTTTGAATCAGTGGCCAAAAAGCTCTCAGACAAAATGGTGCGCCGCCATCCTCATGTCTTTTCCGATGGAGACGCAAAAACCTCTGAAGAAGTAAAATTGAAGTGGCAAGAGATCAAAGCAGCCGAAAAGCAAAAGAAGTACTCGATTGATACAAATGATCTAGCTGCCCCAGCCCTGACAAGTAGTTATAAAATTGGTGCAAAAACAAAAGACCTTAATTTTGACTGGGATGACGCCGCCCAGGTTTCTTATAAGGTCGAAGAAGAGTGGCAAGAATTAAAAGAAGAATTAATGCTAAGTAAGATCAACAAAAATAGAGTAAAAGAAGAGCTTGGTGACTTTCTCTTTTCAGTCGCGCAACTTGCAAGACATCTTGATGTTGATCCTGAAGAAGCCCTTCGTGATGCTAACAAGAAGTTTGTCAGACGCTTTAATCGAATTGAAGATATGATTAAATCAGAAAATAAGACTTTTAACGACTTTGATCAGATGCAATTAGATCATTATTGGAACCTAGCTAAAGGCGAGGAAAAATAAGGTGAAAAGAATTCGCCCAGAACTTATCTCTCTATCATTGCCTAAAAGGCTTTATGAAATGCCTGTTCCAGTTATTGGTTTAACAGGTGGGATTGCTACTGGAAAATCGACCGTGAGCAAGATTCTTCTTAAAGAGGATTTTAACATCATAGACGCTGATCTATTAGTGAAAAGCATTTATCAACAAGATGAAGTCATCCAAGAAGTTAAAACGGCACACCCGGAATGTATTATTGATCAAAACATTGATTTTAAAATTCTAAGGGAAGCTTTTTTTAATACCCCTGAACTACAAGCAAAGATTGAAGAAATTATCTATAAAAGAATGCCTAGCGCCTTTAAAGAAGCTTATCAAAAACAAGACTCCAAGAAACAAGATTTTATCATCTACGATGTTCCCCTTCTTTTTGAAAAAAAATTAGCTCCTCTGGTTGATTTAAAAGTTTGTGTTTGGAGCTCTCCAGATGAACAAGTCAAACGTTTGATGAATCGCGATGGTATTAGCGAAGAGCTGAGCTTAAAGATTCTAACCAGACAATGGGATATTAATAAAAAACGAGATCAAAGTGATCTCGTTATTATGAATGATTCAAATTTAGTGCAGCTAGAACAAAATGTTCAACGCTTTATCTCAGACTTGCTGCTGTAAGTTCTCAGCGTGATTTGGCTTCATTTTTTCACTTGTTGAGTTTAATGAAACTATTGAATGTTGCCTTGAATGCTTAAAATCACTAAACAGTTTCTTAAGTGATGTAATGACTTTTTCATCAATGACTTCGCCTTCTCTAGCAAGTTTACTGACTTTGAACATATCACTTTCAATTCTCGCTCTAGCATCACTAAAGTTAAGTTTTAGTTTTTCAAAAGAAGGTGGTCTATGATCATCAAGAATCATTTCCATTTTTGAGAGTGAAACATCAAGAGTCTTTAACGTTTTTGTAAGATTGGCCTGAGTCAGATCAAAGGCTTTAACTTCACCGCGAATTTTATGAAGAGGTGCTTCAAGCGCTGAACCTTCTTGATCTCGTTTTGAAAAAACAAGAGCCTGGTCAATACTTTGATTTAATCTTGAACGTGTATCATCAAAGTCGCGTTTAATATCTTTAAGTTGTTCACGTATTTTAGAAACCGAGGCCGTAGCCTTTTGGTTTTCTCCCAAGAGGTCATAAACACTCATTGAATCTGTTAGTAGATCATCTTCCTCTTTAAAGAGGATTTTAGCTGTAGCAACAGTGTCTGCATAAAGCTTCTCCACTTCATAACGGTAATCAACTGAAGAAATAATATTTGTTTTAACCGAATCAAAACTTTCAACTGTCTGTTCAACAAGATTGATATTTTGCTTTAAGCTAGCCTCATGAAGGCTAACCTGACTTTTTGCTTTAATTAGCTCCTGTCTCAAGTAATTAATCTCGCCTTCAAGAGACTCGATACGATCACCAACGTGCGAGTTAAATTTTTCAAATTGCGAATACAGATCAGCGATACCTGCACTTGAAAATTGTGATTCTAGCTTTTCAAGAACTTCACCTTCAAATTCTCTGGCAGAAATCGCTTCCAATGCTTTAATCGCTGGACCTACAACTGCTTTTGTTTGTTGGGCTAGGCTTTCTTCAACTGTATGTAATGGATAAAGGAAAATCATGACTCTAGTTTGACCTGCATAATCAACAGGTGAGACATACATTTCATATGGAGCTGTTTCATCAAGTCCAAAAGCTTTAATTTGAATCTGATATATACCTGCGATGCCTTGTCGAAGAGCCAGAATAACGGGATCGTCTTCGCCCAGATTCGTAAATCCTGATAAGTAATCCCAAGTTAAATTCGCTTCATTATCTTGCTGGGCTTCGATATTCCAACACTTTGAAAAAAGATCGTTGGCCCAAACCACACCAAGATTTGAATCAAGCAAGAATGCGCTAAATGGAGTCGCTTCTTGAAAGATAGTGCCAAAACTCATGCGCTTATGAAAATACTCGCGGTATTTTGAGAATTCTAAAGAAAATTCTTTGGTCCATTCTTTAGATTCTTTACCATCTGTAGGGAGGAGTCGATCACGAAGCATTTCAACAGATTCTTTTTCCCATGCTTTTAAATTTGTTTTGTATTCACTTTGGCTAATACCAACTCCTACGAACAAGCCAATCATCAAGAAGGTAATGATAAGTACGACGCCGTAGAGAAGCCATTGAGAGACATTTTCTTGATCAAGTCTGAGTTTTGCTAGACTTGGTGACGCTGTTTTAGACCACTGCTTCCAAGTATTCTTATAGTTATCAAAACTTGGGTTAAAATTAGCGAGTGCTTTGACATACCTATTAAGCATATCAATTTCGCTTTCCATTGTGGCTAAACGATTAAGAATTGTATTTTTATCAACACTTGATAGGACTGAATTGGTTGTAACTTGCTTCATCATCTCGATATCGTCAGTCGCACCTTGGACAGTCTGTTTTAGTTTTCCGTATGAAAAAGCGCCAGGTGACTTAGCTTGGGCGGGCTCCAGTCTCGCACCAACTTTTTTAGAAAGTCTTGATAAAGTTCGCCACTGGCTTTGGACAACAAATGATTCAAAGGCAGACATTTTATTTGTAAGGACAGAAAAGATTGATGAAAGTTCAGGATATTCGATAAGCGAGTTCATTTCGCTTCTTAACTTTGTCGATGCCTCAATAAAATCCTCAGCTGAATCGCTGTTCGCTAACCTTTCAATCATCTTTGTATCACTTTCAATATGTGAAAGTTTCTTTGTGGCCAATCGGACTTGATCATTTGAAACAAGCTCGTTTAATTCATTGATATTTTTCTCATCAAGGAGGCGATCCATGACTAAGCCTGCTTCAAAAACTTCTGCAAGCTTTGAACCTTGAGATGGACCTTGAGTCCAAAACCAATAAGAGCCAGCAATTAAGCTAATAACAGAGGCAATTATAATAGTGGTGAAAAAATAAAATGAAGAGCGAGACGCACGTATGGACATACTAAAACCTCATCCTGAAGTTGTTTTTAGGGGAATTTATCTAAAGAGTTCAAAAAGCTCAACACGAGAATTCTTCGCGTGTTTTGCCTGCAGGCTCCCCTCTCCAAATATTATGAGCGAGAGAGGACGAAAGAGAAAGGGTAAATGAATCATTGTAGAATTTAAAGTATCTTGGTCAGGAATAGAATTTAGCAATTTAACATTAGCATTTTGATCAATCATTACCACGTGATGTTCACCAATGTTTTTTAAAGCATCTCTCGTTGTCACATAATTAGAAAATATTGGGTTTAGACAAAGAGAATCAACGCTAAAACTAATATCTTTATCTTCTAATACTGAGTAACGAATTCGAAGTTCTACACTTAAGTCGCTCTCTTCACAGACACGATAAGATAAAATCGATTTTTGTTTAAAAAGTTCTTGAGTAAATTTATAAGCCTCTACTCGACAGGCACTGATATCAGCTTTTTCAGATGGATTAAGTCTAATAACAATACCATCGTTCTCAAGTCTAAAATCAACCTTTGTCGGTACAAAAGCGTTGGCAATAACGCTTAGGCGCTCAATATGGGCCAAAGCATTTTCCCAAACATAAAAGCTCGCTGTCGCTTCAAATAATGTACTTAACCTTTTCACCCCTTTTCCTGCAGGAAAAGCATTAAATAAAGTCGAGCTTATTTGATTTTTAAAAACCTGAGTTAGTTTTTTAAATTGAACTGGTAGTGGGCCTTGGGATTGAGCTGAATCGAGCATACTCGTCAGATAGTATTGAATCTGATTTGCAAGAGGAGCCATTGAAGCTCCTCCGATTTTTCTTAAATCTTCAATTTGTCTTAGGCTGTCGCCATAGGCGCGTCGGATATCACGTAATGTTTCTTCCAAAGCGCCTCCGTCTTAACTGGCTAAATCTTCAGGCGAATCAATAACTGTACGAAGCTTAGTTCTTAGTTTCATAATCGCTTGAGTATGAAGCTGAGAAACGCGAGATTCAGTTACATCTAAAACCTGTCCGATTTCTTTAAGGTTAAGATCTTCAAAGTAGTATAATGATAGAACAAGACGTTGCTTTTCAGGCAATCCCTTAATTCCTTCTTTAATTTTTTCACGAAGATTTTGATGAGAAACCATTGTAAATGGGTTTGATGTGCGACTATCTTCCATCAAGCCGGCCATAAGCTTTTTATCGCCGCGGTTAAATGTTGCACTGTCATCAATATTTAAAAGAGAAACAGACTTACTTTTATTTAATAAATCATGAAACTCTTCTTGTGAGCAATTAAGCTCGACACACATTTCTTCATCAGTGGCTGGACGTCCAAGCTCAGACTCAAGCTTTGTATACGCTTTTTCAACAGTCTTGGCTTTTTCACGAACAGAGCGAGGAACCCAATCTTGCGCGCGAAGTTCATCTAGAATTGCTCCACGAATTCTAAATTCAGCGTATGTTTTAAATTTATTATCACGAGTAGGATCGAATTTATCGATAGCGTCCATTAGTCCAATGACACCACAAGAAATAAGATCATCTAACTCAATATTAGAAGGCAATCTTGACGCAATTTTTTGCGCAATAAACTTAATCAAAGGAGCATATTCAACAATGATCTGATCTTTCGTCTTCGCATCAATATGCGTTTTATAGTCTTTAAGATTCTTCAATTTTTGAGAGAGAGACGACATTTGGACTCCTTAACAGATAGCGGGTTGAACATCCTGTTCCCGCACCCTCATTGAGTTATATGGGCGGGCAGGGCCATGCGCGCTTACGTTGGCCCCTACTGTCTCTTCGGTGAAGCGAGTTAGGACCTTAGCGAAGTCTCTCTCGAGGGCAGAATTTGCCCCTCCAAGTAGCTCCTGGTCGAAACGATCGACTGCACCACGTTCAAAGGCCACGAATCCTAGGACTCTTAAACGTGCTGTTAAGAAATTCTCAACTGTCTCACCAAGCGTTCTGACCATACGTTGGTATTGAGCAAGAGTTGATACTTTATTAACCAATAAATGGTTCTCATTCACTCCGTAACGAGTGTTAAGAATTTTCATGAGGGAATAGCTATCAGTGATTGATGAACGATCAGGAGTGACAACGACAATGCGTTGGTCACTATAAGCGTTCAGCGTCAGTGATGTTTTTGAAAGTCCGGCAGGACAATCTAATAAAATATAATCATAATCTTTTTCGTGAGCACTCATGACATCGATGAGTAGACGATCAAATTCTAGTTCTTTTTCAAAGAGTTCCATATTGCCGTTACAGGCAGAAAGTAGATGAAAATTTCCATCAATAGTTAGGCATTCTTCAAAACTTTTCTTCGCTGTCACAAGATCCATAAAGTGATCGTTAAGCGGTAAACCAAGTTTAACTGCAGTATTTGAAAGGTTTGTATCGCAATCGATAAGCAAAACTTTGAAGTCTTGCTTTGCCAGCATACGCGCCATTTTAAGTGCAATTGAGGTTTTGCCTACGCCACCTTTTCCACCTGTAATTGATACAGTGTGTGCCTTACGGCCTAGAGATCTCGCGTCACGATGAAATTTATTCTGAGAAATGAGCCATTCGCTCGCTTGCTTCATAGACGTCCTGTCCCTTTTTATGAATTACCATCCTAGCAATTCAAACTTAACTAATATTCTAACCGATCTTAGGCCTCAGATTCTAGCTGGAACATCCCTGCCAGGATGCGCTCCGCCGTAGCTGATTCAATATCATCTGGAACCACTTCACCTGTGCCAAAAAACTTAAGAGGCATCATTTTATAATCTCTAGCGACATTATAAATAGCTCCAAAGTTTAAACATAGATCAAGGTGACTCACCACCGCTCCGTTAGCAATTCCTTGGTAACGAGCTGCTATCTTTCTATTATAGATTTCTGCGTGAATGGCGGAAAGAGAGACAAGGACTTCCACCTTGTCAAAAGAGCGACGAAGACCATCGACAAACCTCTTAACTTCTTGCACTTCTTCTGATGAATTTCTAAAATCGATAAAGACGTTCTTATTAGCTTCAATGGCCTTTCGTGTTTGCCCAATAATATCTGGAACACCCTTAGCATTTTGAACCGTAATACCAAGAACTCTTTCAGTAAAAGGTTGATCTTCGCTTTCACTACAACGAACTAAAACTGATCCTTCTTTTAGCGCAGAAATTTTTCTCGCCATTGAAGATTGTCCACATGAACTTTCAGAAATTAGAACTGTAACAACCGGTTTTTCAGAGCCTTCGACCGTAGAAAATAATGGCATTCCAGTTTTAATATCATCAACCATTAAACGTAGAGCATATTCTAAGACCGTGTCCGGGTCTTGAGTTTCATCTTTTGAAAGTTCAAACATCGCACCACGAATAATTTCTTGGATCGCTGTATCACTTACATCAAGACTTCTTAAGATTGTACGAAGCTGGTAAATTCCTTCTGGCTCTTTTCTCTCAATTCGTTCAACACTGCGAGAAAGTTCCCAAAGACGTTTTTCAAGTTCTTCAACCTTTCCATCATCATATGCTTGAGACGGAAGTTGATCTTGAACAACTGGTGAGGGTTGTTCGATTTTATTTTGCGTGTAATTTTTTTCTTGAGGAGCTGCTGAAGCCATAGCGACTTCAAACTCATCTGTCTCTTCATTGTAATTTGCCGCTTTAGCTGGCTTTACTTGCTCATTAGTGCCAAGACTTAAAAAGTCATCAAGTCCGCCCTTAATTTTATCCACAGTTGTTTTTACTGTGCGATTAAGCGCAGCCTTACCATAGCCCGCCGTCATTCCTTGATGAGAAGCTTTATGTGATTCATCATGGCGATCAATCATATTTGAAATATGACCAGCTTGATTGCCATAAAACGAATCCCTTTGACCTTGATCAAGAACCGTATCGACTCTAGCTTTTTTAGTGTAGTTTTTTTCTGAAATTGCAGCTGTAATTTCAATTTTACTTTTCTTAAAAGCGCCCTTAATACCAGCATTGCTGATTGTTTTTAGAATAATGGCATCAGGGCCAAGTTCGCGCTTAATATCTTTAAGCGCTTGTTCTAATGTTTCAGCTTCAAATTTACGAACATGCATCTTACAACCTCACCGTTCCAAGAGATCTGATATGAGTATCAGGGCTAAGCTCGTTGTGACTAATGACAACGAGATTTGGGATAAATTTTTCTGTTAATCGTTTAAAGTGATGGCGAATGACAGGGCTACAAAGCACAACCATCTTCTCACCCATTCCTGTCGCTTCTTCAATTTTTTCATTTAGAGAAGCCAAGATCGATTGAGTAATTTTAGGATCAAGTGAAAGCTGTTGATTTGCTCCATCTTGAATAATATTTCCTGCAATACTTTCTTCAATCTTACGATCAAGAGTAAAGATTGGAATATC
>CAYGRY010000046.1:0-22584 GCA_964352405.1 uncultured Halobacteriovorax sp. | reverse complement strand
GTTTATAAACCTTGGGGCGGCTCACGTTTAGCCCAGCTTAAAGGAATTGAAGAATCACAAAATGGTGAAAAATTAGGCGAGACTTGGGAAGTTTCTAGACTTGGAGAAGGTCTCAGTCTTGATCAGCAAAAGAATCCCCTAAGTTATTTTACGAAAGAAGAACTGCCATATCTGGTAAAGTTTATTGATACCAAGTTACCACTATCTGTTCAGGTTCATCCTCACGACAAATACGCTGCTCGCTACGAAAACTCACAAGGTAAAACCGAGTGCTGGGTGATTCTTGATGCCAAAGATGGTGCAGGACTTTATCTCGGTTTTAAACCTGATGTAACAGAACAAGACTTTTTTAGAGATGTTGAGAGTGGAGCCGATCTCACAAAGTACCTACAATTTCATCAAGTCAAAGCAGGCGATTTCTTTTTTGTTCCTGCCGGCTCAGTGCACGCCATTGGTGCAGATATTACCCTTGCTGAAATTCAACAAAGCTCGGGAGTGACCTATAGAGTATGGGACTGGAATCGAGTTGATGAACAAGGTCGATCACGTGAACTTCATATTGAGCAGGCTAAAGCAGTTTTGAATTTCTCTCCTGATGGAAATTCACCTGAAAAATTTCAATTGAAAAATATATTCATGGAAGGTCAAAAAGAAGTCATTGATCATCCTCAGTTTCGCCTGAGCTTTTTCGATGCCTCTTGTTCGATTGAAAGAATTGGAGTCGAGCAACGTGTAGCTTCAGTGATGAATTTAGACCAAAATTTAAAAATTAAGAGTAACGACAATGAAATTGAATTAGCTCCTTACGAGTGCTGCCTTGTTCAAAACGGCTCGAGCCTAATGATCAACGGTGGTAAATTTTTGGTGATTGAATGATCAATGTATTATTTTTAATTGGCTTACTATTTTTAATTGGATGCCGAGATTACTCCGACGTTGTCGTAGATACACAAGGCACCACAGTTGAATGGTATAGTGGTGGTGCCGATGCAGTAAAAGTGACTCCTTGGAAAGTTGGTCCTCAAAGAAAGCAACTTTTAAGTATGGGGGCCAGAGTAAAATTCTCGGTCCCACCACTCAAAGAAGATGATATCGAAAAGCTAGCAGAGAAGTATGACGTTGACTCGTGGCTTGTCACTTTAATGGTTTCTGGAGTCGGAAGAAAAGAGCGTTTGGCATCATTTTATGTTCCTCTCTTTAAGAAATCTGGACGTTCTGGCGCAATGGGTGTCAGCAGTGTTGAAAGTGGTTATCTTGATTTGTTTTACTCTGCCGCTTCTATCTCAATGCGTTTACGTGATCTTGAATGCCCAGGTTTAGGGCATAGATATCTTTTGGAAGACGTAAGTGTTCGTGAACTACCACAAAAGCGTCAACTCTTTGTTTTAAGTGGAATGGAACAATATAATTATCTTGGTAAAGTCGAAAAATTAGACTTTCAACGCAACGTCATCAATCTTGGTAAGAATATTGTTGGGGAGTATCAGCTTCTTTTCTCTTTATTTAATTATAAAGAAAAGCGTGTGTTATCAAACCAAGTTGTTGCTCCACAAGTTATTGTTCTTGGTAGTGAGAATATTCAATCGATTAAAGGTTGTGAGAATTTAGAAACGCCGCCTCTGAATAAAGGCGGCCCTGGTAATATTCAAGACTTTAAATTTGGACGTTAGTTTACTGCTGAGCAATCAAGTGGGTAAGTCAGTTCGTGACCTTCTCTAGACTTGATAACAAGATAATCATTAATTTGTGATGGACTATTTACATCATCCACATGGATCGTATGTTTTTGACCTTCAAAGTTCATAATTTTAGTAAATCCAGAACCAGAAATCTTCGTTCTAATTCCCTCGATCGAAGCTAAATTACGATCGGCTTCCTGCTGAGTTTCATCCAGGAATGTAACCTGTGTCGCACCTACAACAAAAGCCTTATCAAGCCTTGGTGTATGGCAAATCATCTTTGCCGATGAAGGCGAGATGGCCGCAAATGAGCTTAGGCTTAAAAGTGTGATCAAAGTAGCTAGTAGAGTTTTCATATTTTCTCCGTATTGTTTACACCTATTAATAAGCAACACTCATGCCATCATTCTTGTTATCATTTCAGGTGTTTAGCAGGGGCAACTGTCTATTCAATCCCTGGCCGTCTAAACTTTGGACAAAAAAAAGACTCATCCTCTGAGTCTGATTTTCTTACGGTAATTTTGTTCTATGACAGAATTAGCGCGTCTCGATTTTGTAGCTGCCTACATACATATCTGATACGCTCATTCCGCGCATATTAATTTTAATTCCAGTGACTTCGTTCGTTCTTGTGACATTGCCTTGATAGACTTTGTATTTTTCGCCAAGTGAACTTGAGATATTAATCGTTTCTTTTTTGTACTCATCGCCGTCCCAAATCTCAATTGTCGCTGTACCACCCATCTCAGAAAAACCAGCAGCAGGGCGAATTCTTAGACTTGGTCTGGTGGCACCATCCATATAGAACTCTAAAGGCTGACCACGCTTTAGTCTATCAATAGTTACTTTCTGCTTAATATCAGAGTTAATACCAAGAATTCCAACTTTTGCATCTACGTTAAGATCGACAAGTTTCCCGTCGCTAATGGTTAAGAAAATCTTAGCTTTACCTACACCCATGCCTAGAAAGCCATAAGTGATGGCAGCCTCTGTTAAGTCGACTCGTTCTTTATTGGCTTCTACGACTTGATTGAGTTGATCTATATTTCGCATTATGCTTCTGTTAGAGATTTGCGACTCACTTACAGAACAGTTTCCTACACAGTCTTCATCGGCATAGGCGAATGGCAAAATTGAAGACATTAAGAGGGAAAATAGCATGATGACTTTCATAAATAGCTCTTTGTTAAATAATTATACGATTAATATAGCAAGAGCTGTGCCGAGAATTTCGACCTAATAATAAGAAGATAGAAAACTATAATGAATAGATTTTGGGCAGTGGCTAATTCTTAAACACTTAAATCTAGCTTTTCGGTTGAGGTAAATCCGCTTGAATAAGTTTGATCATGCCTTTTACTTTTTCGAAAAAGACAGCTTCATCGATGGCGTTTTGAAGATCATGACTACCAAGATAAAGGCAATATCGCTCTTGATCTTTTTTAAAGTAATAAGCCATCTGTAGAACTCCAGGCTCACTTCCACCTTTATAATAAATTTGATCAAATATATCTTTATCAGCAAATGGTGTATTGCTTGAAAGGATCGAGTCGACTTGTTCATTTTTCTCTTGATCTAGGGCCTTTAAAAGCTTGCAGATGTCTTTAGGGGTTGAGAACCACTCTGTATCAAGAATGCCTCTTGGTGTCTGCCACTTTGAAAGTTTATTCATGACTTGATCATTTTTTAACTTAGCGACTTTTTGCAATTGAACGAGACGACCAGTCGTTGTGTTGCTGGCATACTTTTTATAATCTTCTGCTTCAAAGCTTGCCCTGACTTTGAAAAGTTCCATTGTCGTCAAAAAAGGACGATTCCATCCATAGCTTAACTTTAAGCCTCGTTTTTTTATGTCACGTTCAATGCTTGTGCGTCCAAGTTTATCGATTAAATGATCTGTCGCTGTATTATCACTGATAGATATCATCTTTAAGGCGTACTCATATAAAGAGAACTCTGCGCCTTCTTCTTTTGTTTGAAAAACTCCTGATGGCAATGACTTTAGAGAGTTTGATATTTTAAGTTCATCTTCCCAAGTCATCTTTTTATCTTTTATTTGCTTGGCAAGGCTATCTAATACAAAAAGCTTAAAGGTTGATCCTAACGGAGTCCTTTTTGATTCATTCATTGCAAGAATCATCTCTTCATTCTTTATTAAGAGGAGGCTTGGTCTTGATAGTGAAGCGAAGTCTTTTCGTGCTTCATTAAAGTCTTTGTAACTTACTGGCTTTGCTCTTTCTCCTAAAATCCAAAGTCCGGTAATTTTTGAATTCTTCTCAACGATAGTGAAGTCGATGATTTGACCGTTCTTATGCTTTGTCGAAAACTTATCACCATTCAATGAAGACTTAAAATCGACAACTTCAACACAATCACCATACTTACCTTGGACTTGGGCAAAGACTTCGGCCATCTGTTCTCCAGGCAAAGCCTTTTGAAAATCATTTGAATAGTGATCAAGATACTTAAAGTTAGCGCCTTGGTTCAAATCACTACAGACAAGCTTAGAGCTTTTTGAGGCAGGAGGAGTAGTTGTGCAGGCAGCAAGTAGGATTAGTAATAGATATTTCATGCCTTAAACATAATAGACAGGCTTGAGAGATGTAAAGTCTGGCCACTAAAGAATAGTTTGTAGGAAGTTTTCATCTGGGTGTCCATCGTATCCTGTCCTAAGTCCGGCTGGAATATAGCGAAAGAGATAGAAGCCAAAGACTCCAGATTGATGCTGTTGCATCAAGTGGTGAGCTTCATGGGTCATTGTTGTTAGACGTTTAAAGCCTTGATCACCCATAGACACAGTACCTGGTAACGTAATAGATGCACTGATCATATCTGTAAGGACACCACCCACACGATAATTGGCGTCCAAGATTAGTTGACGATCTATTGCATACTCGCCACCACGACCAACAAGATTTTGATATTCATTTTCAAGTTCAATCATTTCATCAACATCTGCGTCAGAATAATCTTTAAACGGATTGTAGCGAGTTCCAACAAACCAAATCAAAAGCTGAGTGGAAACAAGTCCATAGAGTGAACCTTTAGCAGCTCCACCGATAATACTCTCGCCATCAAGTGCTGCTACAACTGAGCCTTGAATTGTTCCTTTAATCGTCTTTTCTAAGAGCTCAAGTCGACGATTGATCGCCAGTGATTTTGCATCAAAGCCGTCAGTCATCGGGCGACCAATATTCCTTGGGAGTATATAATATTGGATAAGATTAAGGCCTGCGCCTACCGCTGCACCGGTTCTAAGGTCTTGTCCTGTTAAAAGGCTCTGTAGAAATCCTTGACCTGCACCTAGAGCGATTATTTTGTAGAATCTACCGACCCCGACCCCTGAGCCAAGTAGTAAGGCGTCTATTATATCTTTGGGAGCTTCTTTTAAGAAATCTTCCCATTCTTTATCGTAACGTTTTGTTTTGATCAGTTCTTTGACGAGTTTTTGCGTACCAATGGCTATTGGAATATTCCCGTTGGTTGAAACTAATGTCACACTCCCAGCGAGAATTGAGAGGTATGTTTCTGTTTGTACAAGATTTTTAAAGATCTTAGAAAAAAAGTGTTTTGCTCTCTTGTCGACATAGATTTCTTTTCCTTGACGGTCAAACAGCACTCCGCGATCGGTCTTTATCCAAGGCGAGTCAGGGTAAAGTGTGTTGAGATTATCAAGATTTGCTATAGCCTCAAGTCTTCGAGGTTTTTTAGCTCTTTCTACGTAGAGGATCTTAAGTTCTGTTTGATTTGTTTGGTTATAAGTCTGTAAATCTTTTTCAATTTGATTAATGTTATTTCGAAGATATTTTCTAACACTTAAAAGGTATTGATCATCATGAGAATGAATAATTTGATTAAGAGTAAGTTCTTTTAGTGCTTCTACAACCTTATTGAAGTTTTTATGAATAAATGTAGGGGATAGTATAAACATCCCATTTTTGTAAGGAATATCCTCAATACTTTGTGAAAGAAGTAGAAATAGCTCATGCTTATTGGGAAGCTCTTGAAGCTTATTAAAAAGTCTAAGACTTTTTGAGTTCATACTCTCATTTGATAGTGCTTTGATCCCGTGCTTGCTAATAGTAAAGACTGCAAAAGGGTCAACATCCTCGTAAAGTTTTAGAATAGCATTATAATATGAACGTCTCAGTTGTTTGAGGTGCTTAAGTTTTAGTTCCCTAACTTTTGAAACTGAAAGTGACTTAGTGTAAAACTGCTTCCATTCTTTTGCTTCAAAAAGAGCTAGAATTCCGTTGGCTTCAGGATCGTTAGCAAAGCGATTGTATTTTTTAATATTAACTAGTTTTGCATTATCTTTAATTTTTTGAAAATCGATATATTTATAATCTGGTAATAATGCGATACCGGCCGGAGAATAGAACTGCATATAAAGTTTTTTATCAAGCTCATCTTTTAGTTTATCATTTTGATCTGCCTGAAAATTTAGAACCTCAAGCCATTTCGGAAAGTTCTGTTCGCCGTAAGCATCTTTTAAAATATCATTGAGTCCATCATATTTGTCGGCGATGACTGTGGCTTGATCAACGAGATCAACCAAGGATAAATCGAGACGATATTTTTCAGAAAGGGGATAGACTTCAGGTGCTGAGCCAAGCTGTCTCATTTCTTTTAATAGTGTTTTTAAAACCTCGTTGTTTTCAATCTCTAGCGCATGAAGCGAAAGCGATTGCAAAACAAGCAACATAAAGAAAGCGATCACACATAAAGAGCGCTTAGTTGCAGCAATGAAAAATGAAAACCTGTTGTTTTGCACAGTGTCATGATACAGTAAAATTAGCGAGTTACTGGCTTTATGTAACATTTATAGGTTTTAGATCGATTCAGCCTGTATGTTGCTGATTTTTCATCTTGAGTCGTTTGAAATAGAGTTTTAGGATGAAATTTTTTATACTCATCCTTCTCTTATCTTCTAAAGCCATGGCGATCTATGATCAAGATAATCGTGTCGATCTTTATAAACTCAATGATTCTAAACTCAAAGAGCTCTCTAAAGCTGTAGCCTTTCAGATTTATAAAGACGAGCTTAGAGGTTGGACCTTTCAGCGTTACTGGACCATTGTCACCCGTCCTCTAAGTGCTCGTGGCGTATGTGAAAATGAGCGCTTTGCAGATCAACCAACCATGAGAAATGATTGTTCCGGTGTTTTAGTCGGCCCAAAAACTCTTCTGATGCCGGGTCATTGTATTACTGAACATTATTGTTGGAATGATTTGTTTTACTTCATGTTCAACTATCATCAAGAAAATGGATCGGCTCTAAGTTTAGAAAGACATAAAGATAACTTTTATAAATGTGAGAAAGTGATCAAACGTGTTTACGATCCTAGTACAGCAATGAGCTATGCCTTAATTGAACTTAACCGTGAAGTAAAAGGTATTAAACCGGTTAAGGTTTCAAAAGCGAAAATGATAGGTTCTGAATCAGAGTTAGTGGTTGTTGGTCACCCTAGTGGCTTACCTCAAAAAATTGCACAGGATGCTTTTGTGACTGATGAAAATGAAACTCATTTTCTTGTGAACTCTGATATCGGAGGAGTATCAAAGGGGAGTGCTGTTTTTAATTTGGAAACATACGAGCTTGAAGGCATGCTAATTTCAGGTTCAAAAGATTTTGAAGTTTCAAGATCAGGTTGCAAGAGAGCGTTAACTTATCCAATGAGTGAAGCCAAAGAACTTGGCATTAAAACAAGAGCTATATTTGAATGAATAAGAGCCTTGCGACTCTTTTTAATCACATGATGACGGATGCCAAGAAAAGTATTTCAGAAGGCGAATATGATAATGCCTTTTCCTTGCTAGAAAAAGCTCATGTTATCGGGCAGCTTTATGTCGTGCCACATACTTTAACTCATTATTATATGCTGAAAATAGGCTTTCTCAGAAAAGACATCAAGGAAATCATCGGACAGCTAATAAGAATCCCGCTTGGAATTATTGGCTCATTTGTCGGCAAAGTACCAACTGGAAATACTGGTGGAAGTAATATTTCTATGTTTAAAAAAATGGAAATACCAAAAGAGTTAGAAAACCATTTTATCGCAACTGATCTTCAAGAAAAGAATAGGTGAAGAAGTGAAAGTCACA
The DNA here is from genome assembly GCA_964352405.1 of uncultured Halobacteriovorax sp. GTDB lineage: Bacteria > Bdellovibrionota > Bacteriovoracia > Bacteriovoracales > Bacteriovoracaceae > UBA4207. The sequence continues at coordinate 14,800 of CAYGRY010000046.1, read as the reverse complement.
TTCTTCACCTTTTATATTAGATACCTAACGCCTGCCAAACTATAGGTCCAATCAGAGCAAAAACAAAAAATAAAATAAGTATTATAAGACCCCACGGTCTTTTTGATTCATCACTTTCATTTTGTGACATAAAGATCTCCAAGCAATAATAGAATTAATGAGTTCTAAATTCTTGCTTGAGGGGGACTTGGGCCAGAGGAGTTGTAGCTGCCATGAAATGATTGATGACCGTGATAAAAGGTAGAAGAAGCGGTCTTAGGAAAAACTAATAAAATTTCATTTCTTGGTAAGAAAAATATACTTTTTAAATCAACTTGTTCCGTCTTTGCTTTTAACTGTGATTGAGTTGTTGCTAATACACCGTCTGTAACGACATAAGCTTTTACGAATTCAATCCCTAAATGATCATTAACAGCTTTTAAACGAATCGGAGAGTTGATGACCAAGCCGAGTGCAAAGAGGGAAATGTAGTAAGTTAACAGGCGTAGCATATTAGAAGATTACAGCAGGGCCTAATTCAAAATAAAGAAGTTTTTTAACGGATTTGAAGATAATGGTCGGAATGACTGGATTCGAACCAGCGACCCCTTCACCCCCAGCGAAGTGCGCTACCAAGCTGCGCTACATTCCGACATTTAGAAAAATGAATATAAGTGATGGGAAAATAAAAGTCCATGATGACTAAATGCCCTAACAAGCTACAATAGTTTTATGAATTGGTATGTCTATATAGTTCGAACAACAAAAGGAAAATTTTATACGGGAATTTCTACAGATGTTGAGAGACGTTTTATAGAGCACTTGACTGGTTTTGGTGGAGCTAAAGCACTTAAGGGTGACCCGGCCGAAGAACTTGTCTACGTCGAAGAGGCGAGGGATAGAAGCGATGCTTCACAGCGCGAGTATGAAATTAAACAATTAAAGAGAAAACAAAAAGAGCAATTAGTTCAGGAATTCTCTTTATCTTTATTATCTTGATCTGCCATTTCAATATATTTTTCGTAGGGATCTTCTTCGCTTTGAATTTTTAATTCTAGCGGAATATCACTGGCTGAATTTTCGTTATAAGGACAATGGCGACAATCACTATGACAGCAATGTCCTCGCTTTCTTAAATATGATGCAGTGAGAACCATTAGTCCTTCGTCATCGTAGTAAAAGTCTTCGCCCTCAAGAAATGCCATAGATAAGTATTCTGCAGTATTTAAAACAAAAAGGCCTCCAATTCTGGAGGCCTTTTCGTACAGAAGACATTAGGTGTGTGTGTGACCAGATGTCCGATTTTGATTTTTTAAAGTGAGGGGTGAGTACCATAAAGCCGACGACTCTTCTAGGAAATAAGATTGTTTTTACATATACTTGAGAGATTTCATACGCTTGCCGCAACTCGCTAACGAGGTGCGTGTAGAGAGGCAAGTACGGTCTTTCTTGTATGTATCAGTAAAAATAAATAAGATTGAAGTTCAAATTTTTTATTTATCCCTTATGAAGAGAGGTCGTCCGTGTCTAAACCTTGGTATAGCAGTTATGAATCTGGAGTCCCACATGAAATTGATGTGACATCTTATTCTTCAATTGTTGAAATTCTTGAAGAAGGGTTTGCAAAATATTCAACTTTGCCTTCATTTCATTGTATGGGGAAATCTTATACGTATCGTGAAATGGATCTGCTTTCAAAAAAGTTCGCAAGCTATCTTCAAAATGATTTGAAACTTCAAAAGGGTGATCGTGTTGCCTTGATGATGCCAAATATTTTGCAATACCCAGTCGCTTTATTTGGTGTATTAAGAGCAGGTCTTATTGCTGTTAACGTAAATCCTCTTTATACAGCACGTGAGCTTGAACATCAGTTAAAAGATTCTGGATCTAAAGCTATAGTAATCTTTGAAAACTCTGCCCATATTTTAGAGCAAGTCCTTTCAAAAACGCCTGTTAAGCATGTTATTACAACACAGATTGGAGACTTCTTAAGTTTTCCAAAATCTCTGCTTGTAAATTTCGTTATTAAGAAAGTTAAGAAGATGGTTCCAAATTGGAGCATCTCTACCTCTGTTTCATTTAAAGATGTTGTTTTTGGTGCAGACGAAAGTCAGTATAAAAAACCAACTCTATCGTTAAACGATACGGCGTTTTTACAATACACAGGCGGAACGACAGGAGTGTCTAAAGGTGCAGATCTTACTCACGGAAATATCGTAGCCAATATGGTTCAAGCTAGAGCTTGGATTAAGAATTTAATTAAAGATGGTCAGGAAATTATCATTACTCCTCTTCCGCTTTACCATATCTTCTCACTTACAGCGAACTGCTTTATCTTTAGTTCTGTTGGCGCTCTAAACGTTCTTATTACAAACCCACGTGATATGCCTGGGTTTGTTAAAGAACTTAAAAAGTGGAAGTTCACTGCCTTTACAGGAGTTAATACTTTATTTAACGGTCTGTTAAATAATGAAGAATTTGCTTCAGTTGATTTTAGTCACCTTAAAGTTTCTCTTGGTGGCGGTATGGCCGTTCAGCGTGCAGTAGCTGAGCGTTGGAAAAAAGTTACAGGTTGCCCACTGATTGAAGCTTACGGTCTTACTGAAACTTCACCGGCGGCTTGTATCAATCCAATGACGTTAAAAGATTATAACGGAACAATCGGAATTCCTCTTTCTTCAACAGATGTTGTGATTAAAGATGATGATGGCAAAAACGTTGCGACAGGTGAAGCTGGAGAGATTTGTATCAAGGGACCACAGGTTATGCGTGGTTACTGGAATCGTCCAGATGAGACAGCTCAAGTGATGACTGATGATGGGTTCTTTAGAACTGGTGACATCGGTGTTATGGATGAAAAGGGTTATTTCAAAATCGTAGATCGTAAAAAAGATATGATTCTTGTTTCAGGCTTTAACGTTTATCCAAACGAAGTTGAAGATGTTGTCGTAACTCATCCCAAAGTTTTTGAAGCTGCTGCCATTGGAGTACCTGATGACAAATCTGGTGAAGCAGTAAAAGTTTTCGTCGTTAAAAAAGACGAATCTTTAACTGTTGAAGAGCTAAAAGCTTTCTGTAAAGAAGGTCTTACTGGCTATAAATGTCCAAAGCATTATGAGTTTAGAACGGAGCTACCAAAGTCTAACGTTGGTAAAATCCTAAGAAAAGAGCTCAGAGATCCACCAGCTGCTCAAGCCTAATTGTTCTTTTTTATAGGGGTGTCTAAAGTTTAGACACCTCTACTTATCTAAATACAACTCCTTAGCTTCATTTCAATTGGTATGACTTTTGCTCTTTAATTCCTTGAATTCTAACGTTCAGGGGAGTTTTTCATGACCATGGGTCTGAAAAGAGTATTAACCGCATTCATCATCTTCATTGCAAGCTTTCAGCTGGCTTTTGCTGAGACTGCGCAGAATATTTCTCGCTACCCAGCGGAAATTCATGAGTTAAACCTCGAGCAGCTTCGTGATCGTATCGAAGCATTTAAAGTTAAAATTAAAGGTAAAGAAGATACATCACATTGTCCTGATAGTGAGCCAGCTCTTTTTGAAAGTGATCGTCCTTTTACTTCTGCAGCAGAAAATACTGGTCTAAGAGATTTTGATGAACTTCTTTCAGAGATGAAAACGAATAGTTGTGGACAGTATGCAAGACAGTGGGATGCAACAGCTCCTGCAGCTTCTAATGACGAAGAATGTTTACCAAAGAAAACTCCAGGTATGCTTGATAAGCTAGCTGAAGATATTATGAAGCGCGAACGTGATGAACGTCGACGCCCAGTTCTTCGCCTTGATGATGCAGAACTTAGAAAAACTCACCAAGAAGCTGAATTTCTAATGCGTGAAGTTCGAAAGTGGTTAGTTGATCGCGATGCTGATGAAGAAGAATTACAAGAGATGCTTATTACTTTCCTTGGAAGTGTAACTCTTCCAATGCGCGACCTAGTCGTTGCTCGTCGTGCTTACTTCCCAGGTGAATATGACGGCGCATGGTTTTATCAATCACTACTACCGGAATTTCCTACACGTTTATTTCCTGGAGATGATCTTCAAGGTCGTGAGCGCTTAAAACTTGGGCCAAACCCATCAGTTGATCCATACCATTTCTCAATCGAAGATCGCTCTTTTGGTCGCTCTCAAGTTCGAATTGATATGAACTCGGTTCTTTCTCGTGATGTTTTAACATTAATGAAAGCTCCATCAACTCTAAACTATGTAAGAGCTCTAAAACTGATGACTCTACATATGATGATGTCTCAGCTTTATGTTTATGAAAGTATGCAAGAAAGTGGATCTAAAAGCATTGAGATTCCACGCTCATGTCAAAATCATTTCAATGGAGATCTTCCGTCTGAAATGAAGTTTGACTTTGTTGAAGGTCAAGGCGAAGAGTTTCTTGATAATATGTTGGCCAATCATGGTTTAACATTCTCGCCTTCAAACTATCAGTTTATTGAATACTATATGGAGAATGCTTCTAAGGACCCGACAAAAAGTGGGTACTCAGGTCTAATGCCTTTTGAAGAGGTTCTTTATGCCCAAAAAGGCTTAGAGCAAAGCCGTGTTAGCGGTTTAACACCTGATATCGACGATATTACTCACTTCGAAAGAGTGATGCAGTTTAAGCTTCCTCAAGCAATGGATGAATTCCACGGCAGCACATTCTCATGGTTTGGACTTCGCGACTCTCGTTCATATACTTATAACGGTAAACAACTTTTTGAAAAAATCGTTGCTGATCCAAGCCCTTACGAGCTTTATGAAGTTGAAGTTAATGGGGAGAAAATTCCTTTAGAGCCACAAAGACAAAATTTAAGTCTTTATCTTGCAGAACTTATGCAAAAGAAAGGTGCTACACACTTTCAAGAGATTATTTCAAAATCTTTAGAAGCAAAACTTAAGGCTACTAAAATTCAATTACCACTTCCAAACCTTTATGGCGCTAGTGTTTGGAGACAGTGGGGATTAAAACAATTATCGACTGCATTAAGAGCAGGTCAAGGTCAAGCTTTTGAAAGCATGGTTCTTGATCGTTGTGCAAGAAGTGTGAATTATTCTCAGCACCATATTCCAGGTATTAATGAAATCGCTCTTGAATCATCAAAAGCAAAAGTTTGCGTAAGAAATGATGCTAAGAAGACTGTTCAAAACTTACTAAATTACCTTTCTGAGTTTGATCAAGACGGTGAGTATGTTCCTTTAAGAAGATTAGAAGAATCTAAACTTGCTGAAGTTTACCCTCTTTTAAAATCACTTTGGAGTGGCCTACTTTCAAGAACGGATCTTTTAAGTGAAGCTAAAACAAATGAATACGACTTTATTTCAGACCAAATGGAAGCTCTAAACCCATGGGCGAAGCTTCGTTTGAGTTACCTTGTCGCTAAAGAACAACTTAATGCTTATAGACAGGGACATGAGCCTGAATATCAAATTTATTATTCGGCTCGCGATAGAATGTCTCCTTATAATGCTAGAAGCCAGTGTTTCTATAGTAATGTTGATACAATCATTGGTAAATTCGACAAAGCTTCTAAGACACTTGGTTTAAATCGTGCATTATCACCTAATTTTGGTAATTCAGTTCTATCTTCTTCTGAAAAAGAATCATTCTGGCAAAGTGTTGTGCAAACTGCTGATGAAGGTAACTCCCAGCTCTTTAGTGTGAAAACTGGTGGTAAGGACCTTTATTCTAAATTACAAAATGTTTCTTACCAGACTTTATTAAACCGTGATGGAGTTGATAACTTTGTAGATCGCTCTGGTCACCGTATCGATGATCGCGCTGAAAGCCAAATTGATGCTGTTTTTGAAAGTGATGAAGCCAAGCTTGGCGAGTTCTTCATGCGCCTTTATGAATTAAAAGGAAAGCCAGAAGAGCAGCAAGCACTCTTTAATGACTTCTCTGCTGCTGAAGGTATTGATAATACTTTTATGGCAAAACTTAACTTCTTATCACTTGATAATGAACTTAAACGTCCAATCTATAAATCAATGGTGAGAGAAGCTGCAAGAACACGAGCTCGTGAAGTTAAAACTCGTATGCAAGAGTTTTGTAATATGGAACCAAATAAACACGAAGATATGAAAGCGTTATTCTATGCAACGACTAAAGCACAAAACCAAGTCAATGCACTTGGTGGTCTGCCAGGAGTTCCAGAAAACGTTCTTGATAAGATTAATAGTATGTCAGACGACGAGTGGAAAGATCTTTGGTTAGGTCTTGGTGCAGGTCTTCTTGGTATGGCCGCTATTATGATCGGTGCTGCCTGTACCGGTATCACTGGTGGTCTTTGTGCTCCTCTTGGTGTTGCCATGATTGCTGCTGGTACTTCAGCGATGGGGATGCAAGTCACCTTGATTAAACGTGAATACAATAGAAAGCAAGATGCTAATGAATATCAACGTCAAGTAAAACTAATGGAAGATCTAGGCTTTGCTGATTACGGTAGTAACGACTCAGTTTCTCGTGGTTGGGCATGGACCGCAATCGAAGCGATTAGTGTCTTTCCTCTGATTGGCATCGTTGGGCGATCGGTCGGACTTGGCTCAAAATTAGTCTTAACTTCGGCCAAGCATATTGTCAGAGGAACTGGAAAGATTGCCTTTAGACAAGCGGCTAAGACAGCTGTGCAAGAAGCCGATGTTCGCCTTGCAAAATATGTTCTTGGATTTGGTCGCCTAAGAGATGCAGGTCTTAGAAGTGTTGATGAGTTGGCCCAATCTGGTGCTCGTGAACTGAGTGATTTAACTGATGATCTTTTAAAGCGCGGTGTGACTCCAGCACAATTAAAGACTGGTGTTGATGATATTCGTAAAGTTACTTTCCTTCATCGCCGTGGAAAAATCTCAGCAAACCTAATGGCCAAAAAAGTAAGTGAAATTTTGGGTAAATTTAAATCTATGCTCGGCAATGCTTTAGAAGCAGCTGATGGCGCCATGGGTAGAGTCGTAGTAAGTGAAACTAAAGGGCAGATTGATAAGCAAACGGCCAAAATGGTTTCTCAATACTTTGGTCACAATCCTAATGGCTTATTAAGACTGATTAAGAGTTATTCAGGTCGCCGTCTTACAAATGCAGTTCGCTCAATGGAGCGTATTGAAGCTGGTAAGGGTTTTGTTGCTAGAATTCCACTTGTTGGAAAAATGGTTAACGGCATTAAGAAAATGCGTGTTGCTCACTTAGCTGCTAATGCGTCAAGAATTCGCGGTCTTGAAGAAGGTCTTGAACAAATCGTTAAAAACGGTGGAGACCTAGAGCAATTTGTAAAAGCTAATATGGAAGACTTAACAGAAGTTCTGATTAAAGTTCCTATGAGAAAGCGTGAACTTCCATACTTGTTCTTCTTAGAGGGTGGATATCATTACCTAATGCCATACGTGACTAGAAGACTTCCTTTTATTGGGGCAGTAAGTGATGGCATGATTTTAAAGCAATTATTTAATGCTAGAGCTCGCCTTGTTTATGAAAGCTTAAGAGCAGAAGCACGTGTTGCACTAGGTATTACTCCTTATGTTGCTGCCGAGACTTCACTTAATGTATTTAGAGGATTTGAGCAATCTGTTGCTCACGCTATCGATAAAGCTTCTAGTACAGAAGCTACTAGGCTTACTCAAGAATTGACTGGAGTTCGTACGAAGATCATACAGACGCTTGAAGAGAAACTTAGAGAGGGTGGCATTCGCTCTTATAAGTTCCGTCATCAACTGTCAGCAGCGACAAACTTTGATAAAGCAACGTTAGAGCGTATTATCTTTGCCCCAGCCAACGTTGACGAAGAAGCTTTAGGAAGTGTTCTTTGGGAAGCGCTTAAAACAGAAGAAGTCTTTAAGTTAAGTGAGCTTGGTGAGTTTGCTCACAAAGTGGCGATACAGCTTTCTAATTATAGCGATGCAGATGACTTTGATCGTTACTTGGCTGCCTTGAAAGTTCTAACCATTAAAAGAGATCCAGGCGTAATCCAAATTTTCTAATTAAAGCAAAAAAAGCCCCTTTTCAGGGGCTTTATTTATTTAAGGGAAGAAACATTTTTTAGTTCTTAAGAGCTCTATTTGCTCTGACGCTACTGGATCATCTCCAGCTTCTTTTTTAAGTGATTTAAAGAAAGCTTCTTTCATTGAATCGCCACTTTCTTTTCTCTCTGCGCCCACGCCTTTAAGCGTTTTCGTCCAATACTCGATATACTCATCATCCATATCTTCAGTGAAGAGTAGGTGAAGCTTATTTTCACCGCCATCTGCCATAAATTTAATACGACCTGAACTGTCTTTTGATGCTTCAAAGATTTGCTTAACAAGTTCTTTTTGCTTTGGGCTACCAGCTTCATAAAGACCAAGCATTAAAGCCATAGCCTTTTCTTCTTCTGGCGCAACTAATCTTGAGTTAACTCTTGAAAAGTCACCTAGGCCATAGGCTTGGAACTTACTAGAAATAAACTTTCTAATATCAGCTGGATTCTTTGGAAGAATTTGCGTTAGCACTGATTGAGCATTACTGTCAGCAAGCTCTCTCATTGTAAATCTGAATCCATGTAGTGATAGTTCATCACTTACACAACGTGCACAACCTAAAACCGCAGTTGCAGTATTACCATGTCTGTTGGCTAGATAAATAATATTATTAATCGCACTTACAACATCATCTTTAGAAACATTGTCGGCATCTTTAGATAGAAGATCTTGGAGTTGTTTCTTCAAGCGAAGATCTTCGGCTGAGCCACCTAGGCGATCAATGATCGCGGTAAATTGCTGTCTAGTAGGAAGCTGCCCTGAAATATTTAACGACTTTAGAGATAACTCTAAATAACGTCCAATCTCACTGGCTGCATCACCTTTGATATTATACTTGGCCAACATTTCAAGCGCGCCCGACCCATTTAAGAGAAAGTCGATTAGTTTTCCGCCCGCTGCCGAAGCATTGAAGGAAAGAGTAGCACTTAAGAGAAGTGTTAAAGCTAACTTTGAAATTCGCATAATTCCTGACCCCGTTTGATCAACTAATTCACATGTCTTCGCACTCTTATCGACCTAACCGCGAAGGACTTAAGTCAAACTTTACTAATTATTTTGAAAACCTAGTAAAATTATCAACTTATCAAGTCTTCTTAAGACTCTGCCGATAATATCGTGATGATTCAGCCAATAAAGAAACTTATCATTTTAAGTCTTATTCTATTTGCGTCCATTTCTTGGGCCGCCGACACACTATTATCAATTCCTTTTGATGGTAAAAAGCTAGAGCTTAATTATAAAAGAGGCGCCAAAAAGATTGATATAGAACTCATTAGAAATGGACAGCGCCGTTCTTTTTATTCAGAGTCCTTTGATTTATCAAATCCTACTAATATCGATGCGCATATCGCTAGAGCGACTTCTACGCTTCAAGCTCAAGGCGTGAGTAGTGAAGGCATAGAATCTGTAGTCACAATTTTTGAAGAGTTTAAATTTGTCAGTACGACTAATTGTCAGGCCATCCACCTTGGTGAAGAGTTAAGCTCTGATACACAAGTTATTGAAGATTTAGTCTCTGAATTTGATAGAATTTCTGCTGGCATTCGAGGAGAAGGTGACTTTGAAAGAAGCGTCGAGCTTTTCGAAGTGACTGTGCCTAACGTTGGTAAGTTTCAATTACGAGCTTTAATTGATAGTCAGGGCCATCCAGTAAGACTTAGTCTTTCTCAAGGTGGCGGAAGTTTAAAAGACTTTAAAGTTGAGCGAAATGGCGACACGTTTATTCTGTCTACTCAAGATGGAAAACAAATTATTAAAATAAAAAATCATGAAATGAAAAACGAGCTTGTTAGTATTTATACTCTTGGTCGTGACGGGCTAGAAACAGAATCAAGAACACATCTTAAGCTGGATTCAGAAGATAAGAACCTTAAGGCCACCATTATTGCAAGCTCTGATAGAGTCGCAAGAGAAAGAGTCGGAGCTGTTCATCTAACATCTATATCAATTGAGCATAGTCCCGTTGTTCGAAATGCCCAGATGAATCTTTATATTCCATCTTTAAATGTTGATGCTTTAAAAGATCAATTGGCTGAGTTACCTTTTGGTCATCAAGCACTTAGCTTAAATACTATAAATGCGCGAGTTCAAAACGTTTATGATTCTTGCTTGTCTGAAGCATTTGTCTTACGTCGTGAGCTTTCAATCATTAGTTCTGATGCTCAACTTTCTCAAAACTGTCTTTTTAGGACAGGACTTGAAATGGCGGACTTAAGTTATGCCTCAGATGAAATTAAGCAAAGAGATTTTAGAAAGTGTCTTGTTGAAAGTGGTGCCATCATCGGTACAAAAGAGCAACGAAGTTTTAATGATGAATACATCGCTGCAAATGATTATTCAAAATTAAAACAATGTGAAGGGCAATTAGTCGAAAACTCTCTTCGTCTTGAGCTCGCGAGTTTAGTTCAGCAAAGTTTTCTAAGACAGGATGAGTCTTTTGCTCCAATTAGTGCACGAATTACTGAGCTTGCGATTCAAAAATTTCGCGAGTGTGAAGGTGAGAACTGCGTTCAAGAATCAATTAACAAGGCAAAAGCAGAAATATATAAACTGAACTTCATAAAATGGTTTAATGATTCGATTGCGAATCAAGGTAGTAAAAGAGAAGCTCTTGTTAAAGATTTCGATACTTGTTTAGAAAGCAATGATATTTCAAGTTGCCAACGCAAGCTTATCTCAAAAACAATATCTTTACTTCCTTCAACGATGCTTCAAACACTTGCCAGAGAAGCTGGTCTAGGTGATGTCAGCTTTCAAGTTGCAGATAAGCAATCAGTCAATTCTTGTGTCGAAGCCAATCTGGAGCGAATTGAAGCAAATCATTTTACTAGTGTTGATGAATGGCGATACCGCTGTAGCTTTGATCATTTCAAAACGAAGCTTCCTTCATTAACAAGCCAGTTTTATGAACAAGAGCTAGCCAGTTATAATCTCGTTTCCCCAATTGCAAGTGTCGAAAACTTTATGCAAAGTTCAGTATCACAAATTCAAACGGTGGCCGATGCGAAGAAATTCGTCGAACAAGCTTCTGTCATGGCCTATTCAACAGCCTTTTCTACATTTGTTGATCAACGACTAAATTCGAATCTTCCTACAACGGGCGAAAATGCCGCGTATGAAGTCGGTGCTCAAGAAGAAGTTCGTGATAACTTAGCAGCAATGACGGAGCCAGGTACATACGATCTGCTTGAAGGGAGTGCGGCCTATCTACGTCGTGCCCTCGCCAGCAGAGGTGTTGATGGTGTGAAAACAGCCTTTAATGATATCGTTATGCGTGCTCATACCCAGCCAAGAATGTATGAATTGGTTTCAACACTGAAAGATGAATTTAAAGATGAAGCTTTTGAAGGGGTAGTCACCAACCTTTCAAATCAATATGAAGATTGTTGGAAAGGCTACGATGCGAACTCTTCAGGAGACGTACTTGATTTTGGTGTTAAATGTGACAAAGAGTCTTTAGCAGCTGAGCAGTTTGAGTTAGTTTCTGAACAACTTAGGAATTATGTTTCAAGACGCTTTCCTTTATCATCATCTGAAGCCAACGAAATTCTAAGTCCGCTGTATTATCTTGATAAATGTTATCGTGATGGAGATGCCCTTGGTGAAAAGAGTGTCGAAGAGTATCGTAATTGGGTTAATGCTTGTTCGGCCGTCAGCAAAATTGATATTGCTTCCAATATGTTTGAAAAGTTACAACAAAAATATAATCCTGTTTTAACAAGCTCAGATAAGGCAGTGCTAGATTCGCAAATGGCCTGTTTTTCAAAGCCTTTAAAAGACTTAGCCGCCAATGATGTTTCTAAATGGTTTAAGCCTCGCTTTGTTGCTCCAGATGGTGTCGAACAATCTAGATCTGTTGATGAGATTTTTAGTGCTAGTAACGCACTTGTTGGTGCTGGAAGTCTTCTATCTTCAATGTTCCCTAGTGAAAACTTCGATCAACGCTTTAAAGAGTCAGATCGTTCTGTCCTTCAAGGATATCTAAAAGATCTAAGCTCTATAGATGACTCTAAATTTGATTCTTTAATGGATTCGCTAAATACTTGCGCCGTAAGCTTTAATCAAAGTTTAGCCACTGGATTTAGAACTTATTTGATTGCTTCTGTTCCAAATTTGTTTAGTCGCCTGAGTCCTAATCTTAGTGCCGCCCAAAATCAAGTTCTCCAAGAAGTGATTGATGTCGAACTGGCTCAATTATTATTACAAGTTCAGGCTAAAAATGAATACCGAACTATTGCCGGTGACGGTCCCGGTTCTGATATTGTCACTTCAGAATTTACCATTCAAGCTCTCGCTCGATTTATCGAAGGGATGGGTCAGTATATATCTCAAGGTTTCGTCTTTGATATGGATGGTATGAAAACTGAGCTTGCGGTATTTAAAGAAGAGCTTAAAGACGCTCTACAGTGGGTCGTTGATTCTGATCAACCTGTTCCGCTTCAAGAGTTGGGTCGATTTTTTAGTGAAAGTCAGCTGGCTGACCATATGGCGCTAGCTCATGTTGCTAAGAATACTGATGAAAACTTTCAAGCCTTTTTATCATCAATGTATGACCGCGAAGTTGCAGACTTTTGGCAAGAGGTTAGAGATAGTAATTCTGGATTCTTTGCTTGGATAACAGGTAGAGATTCAAATCATTTATCAAGTGACCAAAAAACTAAACTACGTGAAATCGAAGCGAAGTATGATTCTCTTAAAAATTTAAGTCATCGTATGACTTCCTCTTATGATTTTAGAAGAATATTTAATGTTCACCATAGTGAAGGAAGAGCAGCGCTTGATCTTATTATGCAAAATGAATTCATTCCTCGAGTGACTGGACGTGTTCCGTCGGCCACAAATCGTGCCGCCGTTGATGAAGCCATTGCCGGAAGAGTTTTAGCTGATAATACAGCTGGTGGATTTGCTGAGCGCTTTGTCCGTGAGATGGCGCAAGAGTATTTAACAAAACAATCTCGCTCAAAATGGGGCATTACAAAGTGGTTGTTCTACGATACGGGCGACTTCGATTGGGATGTCTTGCGTGACACTCCATCAGGTAAGAAGGCCATTGATTATTATGGCCGCTATGTCTTACTCCCAAAGATGCTTGGAAAGAATGTCAGCCGTTACCAAGAAAATATTCATAAAACCCGATTTGAGGCATTATTACGCGAAGCTCAATCGGAAAATTGATAGGTTACACTAATACTATATATTCATTGTATCTAATTGATGAAGTGAGTCATGTAAGTCACTGATATTATTCTAAATCCTAATGAAATCCTCATATTATCCTCAATAAATTTAGATGCTTATAGTATTTTGAAAATTTGCATCGGCCCATCGCTCGGGATATTCTCCATCCGCCCAAAATATCCTACTGAATTAATAAGGAAGGCAGCGTGGGTTCGAAGCTGATAATTATATTAGCGTTTTTAACGAGTTACAGTTTTGTCGCCCATGCGATTTCTGTAGAACGTGAACAAGAGCTCAATCAAGAGTTTAAGGCGTACTGCGATCAAGTTTCAAAGTACGTGATAAAGAATCGTTACACCGTTACTTGCGATACCGACTACCATCATTATAATGCTCGTGCCGCCGCTAATCATTACAACACGACTCCTGAGCATGACATTAGAATTGCTAACTATAATATGTTGCATCCGGGTTCAAATAAAAACTCTTATAAGGATATCGCCCTACTTGCCCAGATTATTAATCAATATGATTTAGTTTCTGCACAAGAGCTCATTCCAAGACTTGGCAACGATATGAGACATAATAATGATCTCGTAGACATGATTGAAGATACAAAGAACTACGATCTTGAAAAGCTTTATAAAATTCCTGGCTATATTTTAATATTAGAAGAATTAAGAAAACTAGATCCAAGTTGGGCCTTGATTACAAGTCCACGTGGAGAAGCTTCTTCTCCTTCAAGTGTTCATGAAATGTTGGGATTCTTTTACCGCGCTTCAATCGTGCGTCCAAAGGAAACTGAACATTGCACGGAGCTTGCAACGAAGAATGACCGTGAAGATGCCAATACGAGCTTTGCTTGTTATCCACTTTTTAGAGCACCGTTCTTTAGAGTTGATGCAGCCGATGCTTTTTCACGCAAACCTTTTGTTTCAAGTTTTGAAAGTGGACAATACGATTTCACTATAATGAATGCTCACGTCATTTTTACGTCGCCAAAAGATGAAGAAACGATGAGCTGGATTTCTAATCTAGCTTTTGGAATGGATGATTATTCACAAGTTGGAACTGGTGTTACTAAAGAAACCTATGCAAGGTTTGCAGAAGTTCGTTTGACTTTAGAAATGATAGATATCTTTACTAAGAACTACAAAGAACAAGACCTTTTCTTTTCTGCCGATATGAATCTTGAAAGCAAGATTTCTTATTGGCAAATACTGATGGACGACTTCAATAGCTTTACTTTGATTGGTGAAATGCCAACCAGCCTTACCAATTATCGATATGCTCGCGGTACAACTGAAACAAATGGTTTTTCAAGTAACTACGATCATTTTATTTATAATAACAAAGCCAATCAAAACTGTCTGACCGATAAAGACGGCAAAATCAAAATAACCCGTCAAAGTTATTTTGAAGATCATGTTGATGAGTGGATGAAAGAGAATTATCTTGCCCGTGAGGAAACTGCAGATATTGATCAGCCTTATAAAATTTCTTCTAAGGGTGAAAAAATTATGGAGCGTAAGCTTCAAGAACATAAGCAGTTCTTGGAAGATTCTCGCATTATCGTCGAAGGTAAGATTGTTGCTCAGTTTGAGAACGTCGAAAAAGAATTAGAAATCTATAAG
>CAYGRY010000045.1:0-23067 GCA_964352405.1 uncultured Halobacteriovorax sp. | reverse complement strand
TAAGTTTGACTTGAATGACTCATTCAGTCCAAAACACAGTATTCTGTACACTCCCAAAATGTGTAATATGCACTAGTCGCGACAAGTGCATATTATCTTTTCATGTGAGTGCATATTTCCTCAAGCCAGTTATTTCTTCTAGATACAGAATATGCTCCACTGGAGCCAATTGAAAATGCCTTTCGACTTTTATATTTAAGAGCTTCTTTCTTGCAATTCTCTTTATTCCAATATTTCTTTTTCCCAAACTGAAAACCCATCCTCTTTTTCATATGTGAACATGCAGCATCAAGCCATTTGTTTTTTTGGGCAGCGGAATAAGCACCGCTAGATTCTTTCTGAAACTCAACTCTACTCTTATATTTTTTGGCTTCCTTGAATACATTGTTCTTTTCCCATTTACGAGGCTTACTACTCAACTCCTTTGTGGATTTCATATGCCTACACGCTTCTTCTAGCCAATTATTTGCTCTACATGAGTTATATGCATAAGATGAATCTGAATTAAAACGACTTCTGCTATCGAATTTCAATGCTTCCTTTAGACAATTTTCTTTTTTTGCCCAAAATTCACTTTTAGATATAGGCTTGTCCATATGCTTACATATATCATCTAACAAACCTCTAATTCTTGCAGCTTCATAAACACGGGGGGATTTTTTCTTAAATTCTCTAATTGTTTTGCATTTTAAGGCTTCATCCCTACAAAAATCATTTGTATACTTTAATCTTGTAGTCGAATCCATATGCGCGCATATCTCTTCAAGAAAACCATTTTTTCGCGCCACTTCGTAAGCAACATTAGCAGACTTTCTAAAATCGCTGATAGTCGAAAATTTTTTAGCTTCTTTTTTACAGTTAAACTTATTCCAAAAACCTTTTGGCTTAAATTTTGATTAAAAATGCTTTGTTACTTCTGAAAGCCAATTATTTTTCTTTGCTGAGTTATATGCACCACTTGCATTTAAGATAAATTCAGACATATTGTTATATTTTTTCGCTTCTGAACGACACTCGCTTTTCGTCCAACGTAACCAATTCCCTCCAAAGCCTCCAGCACGTTGTTTATTAAGAATTTTCCAATTTCTTTTTCTGTAATATTCAACCCACATTTTCTCATACTCTGAGGCTATCTCTTTATCTATATAATTAATTTTTTCAATGTAAGTGTATTCTATTCCCGTTTTGATTTTCTGAAATACAGCAGATTTAATATCTTCTCGATGCTGTTTAGACCTTCTTTTAAAGTCACTAGTCCCCCCAGTTTCAGGAAAGTTGACCAGTGGATTGAAAATAAATTAACAATCCTGATATCAACAACTTGATATCTTAGCGGGGGCGGAAGAAGGTTTTTAATGAAACGTTTTTCCGAAGAGTTTAAAGACTCGATCATCCAAAAAAGCTTGCTGCCAGGAGGTCCTTCCTTGGTGGAATTAGCAAGAAAACATGACATGTCTGTCACGACGCTCTACAACTGGAAAGCAAAGTATGCTAACCATTCAGGCATGAGCAAATCAAAGAAATGGACACCCGAAAAAAAGTGGGAAGCAATCCTTAAAACCGCTTCCATGGACGAAAACGAGCTGGGAGAATACCTCCGTGCAAACGGTCTTCATAGCTCCGATCTTGAGGAGTGGAAAGAAGAGTCCATGAAAGGTTTAAAGGGCCCTGGACGCCCCAAGAAAGACCCGGAGCTTGCAAAGCTGCAAGTGAACCACAAAAAACTCAAGAAAGATTTAAACCGCAAAGAGAGGGCTTTGGCGGAGATGTCTGCCCGGGTGATTCTTCTAAAAAAAAGCCAAGAGATCTTCGGGGACGACGAGGAAGACGAATAGTTTCTAAAGAAAGACAAAGAGCCATTGAGCTAATAAACAAAGCCATCGAAGATGGTTGTCGGCAGGCTATTGCCTGCGATGATGCGGGAATAAACGAGAAGACTCTTAGGCGTTGGGAAAGTGACGTCGAAGACAAAAGGAAAGGGCCAAATACGGTCCCCGCGAATAAGCTGGCAGACGAAGAAAAGGAAGAGATTGTGAGAATTGCAACGACTGAAGAGTTTATGGACCTACCTCCGTGCCAGATAGTTCCTAAACTTGCCGACAGAGGGAATTACATTGCTAGTGAGTCTTCTTTTTATCGGGTCTTAAAAGAGAACAAGCTCCTTGAGCATAGAGGAAAAAGCAAGAGGCCATCTCATAATCGACCAGCTCCATTAACGGCGACAGGCCCGAACCAGATTTATTCTTGGGATATAACCTATTTGAGGGGGCCTGTCGCAGGACAGTTTTATTACCTGTATATGTTCATGGATATCTTTAGCCGAAAGATCGTCGGGTATGAGGTTCACGAGAATGAATGCAACGTGAAGTCCTCTGGTTTGATAGGAAAGATTTGTAAAGATGAAGACATCAAGAAAGATCAACTCACATTGCACTCGGATAACGGCGGAGCGATGAAAGGAGCGACGATGCTTGTCACCCTTCAAAAGCTTGGTATCGTTCCTTCATTCAGCCGTCCAAGAGTTTCTGACGACAACCCTTATTCGGAATCACTCTTTAAAACTGTGAAGTATTGTCCTCAATATCCAAGTCGCCCTTTTGACTCACTTGATGAGGCCGGTACATGGGTGGGTGAGTTTGTTGACTGGTACAACAACCGTCACCTTCATAGTGCAATAAAATTTGTCACTCCGGCCGACCGGCACTCGGGAAAGGATGTTGAGATTTTAGCGAGAAGAAAAATGGTTTATGATACGGCCAAGCTTAAGAATCCAAACCGTTGGACGAGAACGACGAGAAATTGGAGCCACATCAAAAAAATAAAATTAAATCACTTGCAAGGAAGAGAAGAATTGGATACAAAAAAAGCATCTTAGAGATCAGGTCCACTGGTCAACAATCCTGAAAAATTCCGAGTCAGACCAACGTATACAGATTTATCTTTAAATTCATAGATATATATCCCTCTTTTGTATCTATTGCCCGACCTAGTTAAATGGCTACCTATTTCATCTATCCACCCTTTTTCGAGGGCCTTCCCATACGCGACAGGTGAAGACCTTATGAATTCTTTTAAAGAATTGTATTTCCTGGCCTCCTTCATGCAAGCACTCTTTATCCATTTAGTTCTGTTATTTGAAAAAATAACAGCCGTTGAAATCATGTGCTTACAAACCCTTTCAAGGATGCCTAACTTCAAGGCAGCTCGATAAGCACTAGATGATTTATTTTTAAATTCGCTTCTTGTATTATAATTTTTTGCTTCTTTTAAAATTTTTATTACTGTCCAATAATCCTTTGGTGTTTTCTTCTTCTCCATATGCGAACAAAGTTCTTTATCCCATCCCATTTTTCTTACTTTGGAGCTTGCTGTAGGTGAAATTTTTCGAAATTCTTGCCTTGTTTGAAATCTCAAAGCTTCTTCTTTACATTTTTCTTTAGTCCAATATCCATTTGGCTTGATTCCTCCCAGATGTTTAAATAGCTCGTTATAAATTCCATGCTTAATAGAATATTTATAAGCACCAGAATACTTCTTTTTAAATATAGTCCTATTCTTGCATTTTTTTGCAACAGCGCGAACCTTTTCATGAGTCCAATACAAATCCTTACTCATCCCATTTCTCCATATCGATTAAAAAACTTCGAAATTTTAAAATCATGCTGGATAAGGACTTTGAAATTGAACATGTTTCCCATTTGCAATTTTTCAACAAATTATTAAAATTCATCTTTATTTAGCTCATAAATAATCAGCCTCGTGTTTTCAATATAAATACTGCCCTCCAAAACACCTTCGCCTACCTTTTTAATATTCAATTTTTCTTTAATTCTGTTGGAGGCGATGTTTTTATCGGAGTCTTAAAAATAATTTTTTTAAGGTTGAATCGTTCAAAATAAATGTCGCATGCCATTTGGTAAGAAATCGTACCAACGCCGACTCCAATATAATTTTTATCCCAAAAATGTGAGTGAAATGTACCCTCTTCGTTGACGTTTAGAGGATTAAGCGAGTGATAGCCAACAGGATGACCTTTCACTTCAACTATGAGATGGGTCATTTGAGTAATAGTTTGCTTGTCGTTGGTATCGTACTTTTCAATAAAAAAGCTCCTGAATTCTTCTTCAGATATCATCTTTGACCTATCGACTCCCATTTGTTCAATCTCTTCAATTGGCGATCTGTACCAATAATCCATAATGCTATCTATGTCGCTTAATTGAAGGTCTCTCAAATGAACGTCAGATTCTTTCACTTCTATGCCTTATTTGAATGAGTATTTTAAATAATCGGTCATTAAACCAACTTTATGAGCTCTAATATCGACCAAAACCTACTGAAATTGCATAGATAATCGTAAAAGTCTCAAAAACAGCTTGCCAGATAAACGCAATGCTCAATATAAGACCTTTCTAGGTGATTTTTATTGGAGACATGATGCTAGAAGCAAGTCAATACGACTGTTCTAAGAGCTTTCTGCAAGATTGCGTTAAAGGTCTCAGGAAGGCTTCTCCAAATCTATCAGATTCTCAAATCGCAAAGAAGCTAAGCATCAGCTCATCAACTTTTGGTCGAATTGCGAACGCCGAAGTTAAGACTTCGTTTAACAACGCATTATCCATATCAAGACGTGTATGCGGCGATGAAAAAGTTCAAGATTTCATTAAGAAGTTTTATCCTGAAATGAAAAAAACCTTCGAAAAAGTCTATTCAGGAAATGCACACAAGGCATTTGTTAAAAATGATATCGAAGAATACCTTCAAGATAGCAACACTCATGAGCTAGTAATGATGGCCATGACAAATGCTGGCGTTTCAAGGGATCAAGTTCAATCTGAGTTTGGACATAGAGGTCTGAGAACACTTGAAACTCTTATTGAGGCTGGCTTGATAGATGAAGTAGCTCCAAGCGTATATAAGTGCGATGGAGCCAACTTTGGACAAGATACAGTCCAAAAGCTAGTCCAGAATATTACACAATCAAATTACGAATTAGCCGCATTTGGTAAAAAAGATAACTGGCTATCGGTCCAATGGGAGTCTGTCGATGCAGATTATATCGGACCAAAGCTAGTAGATATTTGCAGAAAGGCTAATCAAGAAGTTCGTGCATTGTTCAGTGATCCAAAAAGTGCAGGAAAAGACGTTATGTGGTTCACTTTAGGAATGGATTCTTTGAACACGACAACAACAATCAATGGAACTGAAGGAGTAATTCAATGAAAACACTGATATTCACAATTTTGGTGAGCAGTGCTTTTACAGTGAATGCTCAATCATTTATCAAATTCAAAAAGAGTGATGTTGAATCACTCACAACGACTGCTGGCGAGTACGCTACCCTTCAAGATATTGAAGAGAATGTAGTTAAACTGCCAGGAACAAAAATAGACCGTCTAACAGTCCGTTTTGATCTATCTCAAGCTGCTAACAACATTGATACCATCTATATGAATGATGGCCGTATCATCAATGTTGAACGTGCTGGTGTTGCCATAAGTGGTGGTGACGGCGGCGGCGGTGGGAAGAACTAGGCAAATAATAGTCAAATAATTATAATAGGAAAACTCCATTGCCCGAACTACCCGAGGCGTCGTTCTACAATTTGGAAAGTTTTTTAATTTCAACATACTAGCGATGGATACAGGTCTTTCGAGCTTTTTTCTATTTCATAATACTTCATTCGATTTAATGATGTTTCATAAGTTGGCTGGCATGGCTGGCATAAAAAAAAGGCTGATTATTATTAATCAGCCTCTACATAGATTAAGTAAATTTAGTTTAAAGATTTATTTGTTGCATATATATTTCGCTTAAGTCAAATAGCTTTAGATCATGATAAACCTTGTAAATAGACGCTCTAACCCATCCTATATTTCTTCTAAAACCTTTGTGTAAAAGAGGATCATAGTCACTAAGAAGAAAATATCGTTCATCTAGAAGAGTTTCTACAAAAAGGTCTTGGTTCATATCATATTCACTTGAACAATAATTTAGATTGCATGCAATTGATGTTGCTCTATTTGTTTTAAGCAAGTTGATTCTATCGTATGCAACTTCTTTAAGAATTGTGAATAGAGCGTCAACCTGATCTGGAGCTAGTGATTTTTGACCTTTTAATTCATATTCAATAATTAAGTCTTTTTGATCATCCAATACTTCAACCACTTTCTGTTCAAGTTGACTTATTCGAGCTTGATTATACTTGTTTACTTCATTTAATAGATTAGCATAACGAATAGGGGCCACAGCTGTTAAAAGATCAGAATGCTTGGAAAGCAAAGTTTTAGCTTCAGAAATATATTTAACCTGCTTATTGATATTGATTTCGTATAACAACTTTGAAGTACCTTCAGTTAATTCCTCTAAAGACTTTATTCCACTAGGTCTAGAGTTATCAAACTCACCAATAAGATGGTTTGTTGTCGTGTATAGACTGGCAACCCAATCAAATAAAAAGTTCATTGGCATACTGAAAAGAGTATAATCAATTGGCTGACCGATAGTATAATTGTTTCTTCTATCACCTTCAGGTGTTTTGAAGTTTGCTTTAAAAGGAGTTAAATTTGACTCAAAAACTTTTTTAGCAATATCAATTATTTTTATATCTTTATCATTTTTCACAAAGATAGATACTATTTCTCTAACTCCTCGACTATCAACTTCACCTTTACTTCTTGCAAGTGCATAAAGATATTCATGGAAAAGTAGAGTCGCTTTACTAACGTCAGAATGAACTGGATGGAAGAAAAGTCTTTCATCAATGTGAATAAAATATCGTCCATCATCTTTGTATTGCTTTGCAAGAGTTGTAAGAACACATAGATCACTTTCATTTATGGCAATATCATTTTCATCACTGGCCATCTCGATAGCAGAGCTTCTGAAAATTATATTATTATCAAAAAGTTTTTCTGATTTCCTCAATTCTTTACCAAGAACAGGAATAGTTAATTCGACCCTATTTATCATCTTATCTATAAGGCTTACAAAGTCATTTCCAGCGATAATTTTAGAAATTCTTCTATTAAGTCCTTGCGGAGCTTTTGCATAGTGTAAATCTAGCATTTCGATTTTAGTTATGTTAGCTAGGTCTTTATCTCTGACGTATCTCTTATTTAATTTTACAGCACTAGCAGTCTGCTCATTCTTAAAGCAGACAAGGCCTTTACCTCCACCTGATGCCATTCCACCTTCTGCGTAAGTAAAGCTACTAAAAGAAAGTAACCCTAACATTAGTAAGTAATTTTTCATTTGATCTCCTCCAGTTTTATTCTCGTATTTCATGCCATTTGGCAACGAGTGTTAGAAATTATTACATTTAGTTTTTAAGACTTTTCAATAGTTTAGATAGTCTTCCTATTTTGTTTACATGTTCGCCATCAATTTTTAAGCGATTACTAATACATGACACTCTATCTGCTGAGCACTTATTTACTCTTATGCATTTTTGAGCTTTGTCCTCATAGTAATCATCTTTTCCTCTAACTAAAATTCCGATAACATTTCCCGATGTTTCATCAAATACAGGTGAGCCAGAGTTACCTTGAAATGTATCGAGGTTAGTTGAGAAATACTCTTGAGAAAGCTCAAATATGTTTGCGTTTGAAGTGATTTTCATTGGTAGACCATAAGGGTAACCAATAACAAATATGTCTAAACCAGAAGATAAGCTTGAGTCATCTAATATCAAAGGTTCACGATTTGGAATACTATCAGATAGCTCAATAAGGGAATAATCTTGTTTGGTGTTATATATGGAAGTTATGACCTTTTTACAATCAAATACTTGGTCATTAGTGAACATTGTCATTTTGTATTCATTGATATCTTCAAGTTTAAAATCGAAGACCCAAACATAATTTTTACAAAAATATTCTTTCTGAGTAGGGGGGTAACAATGGCCGGCAGTAGCAATTTTATTTGAGTCGACCATAAAGCCGCTACAAATACCTAGAACTTGTTGATTAGCAAATTTCTCATCTTCACATAAGTATCTATTTTGCTGAATTTCAATATCTTTCAGCTTTTGGATAGACTTTACTAAGTAGCCACCTTCAACCTCTTGAAGCGCAGATCTAGGTACAAGTGTTGCTACCGAGTTTGATAGGTCTGTTTTTAATAAATCTGTTTCGTGGTAATAATCATTTCTATTATCTTCACCATAAATGACCTTATTTCCTGAGATAACACTAAATGAAAAGATTAGAGTTATTAGTAAAATTAAAGGCTTAAGCATATTTCCTCCTGAGTCTGAGTTATTCGTTCCATGCCTATCAGTGGCTTGGAGCTTTTACATAATTATAAAAAAATCTTGAAAAAAATAGATAAAATTAGTAATTGTTATTCCTATTTGATGACAAAAAGGTAATCCATTATGGCACAAAATATTCAAATCTATAAATTCGATGATTATAAACTTTATATTAAAGCTCTTATAGAAAGCAGTCCCAATAAGGGAAGAGGACAGTTTAGAAAAATTTCAGATTTCTTAAATGTACATTCGACTCTTGTTAGTCAGGTGTTAAGTGGTAATAAAGATTTTTCGCTAGAACAAGCACTTAAGATTACGGAATATTTTAAACTCAATAAAACCGAAAAAGATTACTATCTCTTGCTGGTTCAAAAAGAAAAGTCAGGTTCAGTAGATTTAAAGGATTATTATTCAGTTAAGATAGAAGAGATAAAAAATACTTTTTCAAAAGTTGCTTCTAGGGTCAAGGCGAAGAAGAAGCTCGATGAAAACTCTTTAGCTTTATATTATTCAAACTGGCAATATGTTGCGATATGGCTAAGTACCTCAATTGATGGATTTGATACAGTTGAAAATATTTCTTCGAAATTTAATATAGAGCCTCTTAAGGCTATGAGAATAATTGATTTTTTAATTGATACTGGATTATGTACTAATAAAGATGGCAAATATAAAATGGGTAAAACAAGAACACATTTAGAGTCTACATCTCCCCTTGTTACGAGGCATCATACAAATTGGAGAATAAAAGCGATGGAAAACTTTGAAAAACTTGACCCACAAGAGCTTGCATTTACAGCACCTTTAACTATTTCAAAAGAAGATTTTAAAACGCTAAAAAGTGATATTTTAGACTTTATTGAACTAGCAAGTAAAAAAGTAGAAAAGACCAATCCTGAAGTCGTTGCTTGCTTAAATATAGATCTATTCAAAGTTTAAAACTACTACTAAATTAAGATCTCATTTATAAAAAAAGTAATTTTAATATCATGTCTTTTTTAAAATGAAATCATCAGGATCATCTACAACCTCCCACTGCTTTTGATCATGGCCTTCAGTTAAAAGCATCACTTCATGAGGATGACTGTTTTTATCAAGGTGAATTTCTAATTGTTTGGAAACAGAGACTAGAGATGAATGAAGCACTCTTAAGAATTCTTTAGCATGTTTTTTCGCAATATCAACATTAGGCTCATCACAATAAAATGTGTCGTACCCGAGACATGCTGAACAAAATATACCGGAGACATAGTTTACACTTCTAAATAAATCAGTCGGTTATAATCTCAAAATAACAGGAGGTTATAAGATGAGCTGGATGGAGTGTAGCAAGATGGATGAAAAACTAAAGTTCATAGCAAGATACCTTGAAGGTGAAACTATAACTTCTTTATCTCGAGAATTCGGAGTCTCTAGAACAACAGGCCATAACTTAGTCAATCGCTACAGAGAAATGGGTTCAGAAGCTCTTGTTGAACAAAAAAGGGCACCCATCGTTACGCCAATAAACTTCCAATTCCAGTCGAAGCATTAATCTTAGATTTAAAGCGAAAGTATAAAAATTGGGGCGCTCCAAAAATCAGAGAAAAAATTATCAAAGCTTTTCCCCACGTTAATCCTCCTGCCAAAAGTACTGTGCATGCTGTGCTTGATCGAAATGGACTTGTAAAAAAGCGTAAAGGGAGAAAAAGATATAAAAACGAAGGAACCAAACTTCAACATGTGAAGCAGGCTAACGATCTTTGGTGTGCAGATTACAAAGGCGAGTTTATGACTGCTAATAAACAATATTGCTACCCTCTCACAATCACTGATTATGCTTCGAGATATTTAATTCATTGCGATGCTTTAACTTCAACCAACATGGGATTTGCGTTTGAATCTTTTGAACGTGCTTTTAAAGAATATGGGTTACCTAAAGCGATTAGAACAGATAATGGAAGTCCATTTGCTAGTGCGCAGTCATTTTATCATTTAACAAAATTATCCGTCTGGTGGATGAGGCTTGGAATTAATATTGAAAGAATCACTCCAGGTTGCCCGCAAGAAAATGGTCGACATGAAAGAATGCATTTAACTTTAAAGCAAGAAACAACAAGACCACCAAGAGCTAACATTATTGCGCAACAAGAAGAGTTTGATAAATTTATTAATATTTATAATTATGAACGTCCGCACGCGGGAATTAATAACAAATATCCTTCAGAGCTTTATCAAAAATCTTTGAGAGAATATAAAAAACCTGAACCTATTTATTATCCATTTCACGATCAGACAATCACTGTAAGTCAGTGTGGAAGGGTTTGTACAAATGGTTTAAAGGTCTCATTAAGCAATGCCTTTGCTGGCGTAGAAGTTGGAATAAAAGAAATGGAAGATGGAATTTGGGTAGTTAGTTTTTTAGATTATGATTTGGGATATTTTGACGATAAGAGTAGAAAAGTGGAGCCAATTACAGATCCCTTTGGGATGAAAAAAGTGTAAAGCATGTCTCCGGTATAAAGTGTAAACTATGTCTCCGGTACGGACCCAGAGGCTTTTATAAATGGAGGAGGCGGACGGATTTGAACCGCCATCTTTACGGTTTTGCATCCCCTTTAAAGGTGTACGAAAAGAGAAGAAGTAATTAAGGATTGGCACCTCAAAGAGTGGTCCATTTTTAGAGCAAAGAAGTTAATTTAAATAGTCCAAACAATTAAAAATGGCTTCTCTTGAACAATTTTATTCACTTCAGATACTCTGAATAAGTGAGCTGACAAGTTTTAGCTTATCCTCTGGCATGGTCATCAACTTACCAATTGCTACCTCTAGAATTTCATCCCTTAAGATTTCTTCGATCATAAGGCGATCAAATTCGCTCATATCATGACCATAGCTAAAAATAATATGTCGAACACGTGAATTATCTAGCTCTATGCGCCCATTTTCAATATGACCAATACTTGGCCGTGAATATCCACAGATAGCAGAAGCCTGATCTTGCGTAAGATTTTTCATTTGCCTTAAAATTTTAAGCACTCTTACTTCTTTTGTTATTATCTTACGGTAACTACGCCTATCATTGTTACTAAAGACTGTTTTCTTTTTCTTCCCAACTAAGAGTGACTTTCCTTTACGAACTTTTTCGTATTCATCGACACTTAAATCCATAGCTTTAAGGATTTTGGAAAGCCTTTGCTCATCAATTTTTACTCGATTTGCTTCATATTTTTGAATCGTCTTATTGCTAACTTTTAATCGCAGAGCCAATTCATTTCGAGTTAGTTTAAGTAGCTCACGTGCACGCCTAAGAGCCTTTGCATGAGATAGATTGATCTTTTCTTTTTGAATTATAGTAGTCATAAATACTCCTTCTGAATGGTTTGTGCCAGCGTCCACTCTCCTTTTAAAACTCAACAGGTTAACCACTCAAAAGACGCATTTTGCAAATGCAAAAGGCTACGGCAAAAAGAGGGCTACGGTCATAGCCAAAAAAATAGCCACAAATAGCAAATGCCAGAGATGACTAGAGACTTTTGACCGTAGCTACAGATGAGGTTTTCAACTAACTTATTGATACTAGTTGTTTAATGAATCCAATAGTTTGCTATGAGGGCATAAAAAAAGCCGAAACGATGTTCGACTTGTTATAGAAAAATGGTGGAGGTACCCGGGATCGAACCGAGGACCTCTTCACTGCCAGCGAAGCGCTCTCCCAACTGAGCTATACCCCCCAATAATCCTTAGTAAATTATGGTCGAGGGCCCGAAATGACAAGGATTTTCTACAGTTTGCGCCGCGTCTACTAAATAAATTCGACTAAAGAAGATCAACATCTTACCTTAGAAATATACACTTTTAAGCGACTGGTAATGATGAAAAAACTCCTCTTTTTACTTCTTTGGATCACAAACTCTTATGCTGGTTTTCTAGCCCCTTATGATCCTTCTCAATCAAGTCCGAGTTATAACTGGTCGCAGATCAACAATGACTATGTTCAAGTTATCTACCCAAGTTTTTTAGAAGATCAAGCCAACTTTATCGCCAATCTTGTTGAACATTATTCAACTGTCACTGGTCTTAGCTATGGTATTTCTAGACCTAAAAAGTTTCCACTAATTATCCGAAATCAATTTGCAGTTCCAAACGGCTTTGTCACTTTAGCTCCTAGACGAAGTGAATGGTACACGAGTTCCATTTTTACACCAATTTTAGGCGGACTCAATTTCTACCAATCTTTAGCTATCCATGAGTATCGTCACATTAATCAATTTGATTCCATGTACAAGTCAACCAACAAGCTTGCCTATGCCCTATTTGGTGACTTTGGTCTCTCCTTAGCCATTGGAATGGGTGTCCCTGCTTGGTTTTTAGAAGGTGATGCCGTCTGGAGTGAAACACGCTTTAGTGATGCTGGTAGAGGCAGATCTCCAAGGTTTGCGGCAAGACTAAAGGCGATGGTCCTAACCGATCAAATTCCTACTTACGATGAATTCATTGGCGGTACCTATAGAACTTCAAGACCAAATCATTACGTCTTTGGTTATTTTCTCGTCACTCAGGGGTATAAACTCTACGGAGAAGATGTGTGGGGCAAAGTTCTAGATTCAGTCACAGGTTTTTCATTTAATCCCTATGCACTGACAAATGCCTTTGAAAGTATTACTGGCGAAGATTTTGAGAAATTCTATAACCAAACGATGACTGACTTAAAGTTTGCTTGGAGAAAGGATGCCATAAAAAAAACTGATGATGAGTTTGTTGAACATCAATACCCTATCGTAGATCAAGGACAACTATATTATCTAAAGAAAGATCTTAATAGTTTTTGGGGTCTTTATAAGTATGGAAACTCAAAGCCTGTTAAGGAAGTAGATATAGCCCCATCTATCTCACGCGTTGATTTAAAAAATGATTTATTTGTTTATACTCAATTCTTACCAAGTGCACGTTTTGCTTATAAAAACTATCACGACCTATTTAGCTATAATCTTAAGACTAAAGAGACAAAGCATTTAATTAAAGACTCAAGAATCTATCATCCTCAAATTTCGCCAAACAAAGATAGAATTCTCGCTATTAAATTTAAAGACGATAATTCGTGGGGACTAACAGTTGTTGATCTCAATGGAAACGAAGAACAGTTCATTGGTTTTAAAGACGAAATTATATCAGAAGCTATTTGGCTTGATGCCTCAAACATTATGGCCATCGTTCAACTGATTGATGGAAGAAAAGTTCTTAAAAACATAAACCTTTTAACTAAAAAATCTAGAAGCTTAACAAAACCAACAAGAAACAATCTCTATTCTCTTCACTACCATCTAGGTTCTATATACTTTGAAGCTGATTATAATGGTACTGTGCAAGTCTTAAGACTGGCACAAACTCCGGTCGGATATAATATTGCCAAATGTACCGATGAGCCCATTGCGGCATACAACCCCATTGTCGAAGGCAAAAAACTTTTCTACGTCACGGAACTCGATCATGGAAAGCAATTAAAAAGCAGAGAGCTTAATTGTATCAATGTTCCAAACTCTATTATCGAAGACTTTAACTATCTAAGTAAATCACCCTCAGATGGTTTCGTTGAAACAATTCCACTACAGTTCAATTCGTTTAATCAGGTCGTCGGGAAGAAAAATACACCAACTCAGTATGAAGAAATGAGTGAAGGGCTTTCGCCTCACTCATGGTCATTCATTTCAGGAAGAGGAATTGAAGCTTCTGTGTCCGGTAATAATTACCTTAATACTTTTGCTTACCAGTTAGGTGCAGGACAAAGTGCTGAAGAAAAACAACCATTTGGTTATACAGCACTTTATTATACGAAGTATTATCCAATCTTTTCGATCTCAGCTGATTATAGAAAAAGAGAAGATACTGATTCCAGAACAAATATTACTTCGAATTGGGCAGAAACTGTTCTTAAGTTCAATACAACCCTTCCTTATAGTTTTAAGTCTGGACTTTATAATAATCATATTGAGATCACTGGAAGTTTAGGACAAATTGAGTTTACTGAAGATATAACTGCAAGAAGTTACGAATTATCAGATGACTCTCTGGAAGTACAAGCAGCAGAAGTCTTAGTCTATTCACTTAAAAATAAGCGTTTTAGAGAGATCTTTCCATCATATGGTTTCGTTTACAATGCTGTTGCTAAAAAAGCTGTTGCAAAGAAAGTCAGCACCTTTAGCTCAGATGTACTTTACCAAAACTTAAATATCTATCTTCCGGGCTTCTTTAAAAATAATGGTTTTAAGTTTTCAGCCTTTAGAGAAAGACAAACTAAAGGTTTTAGTAATTATCGCTTTACTCCAATCAACGACTCAGCAACTGAATATGTCTTCTCAAGAGGCTTTGACTATACTTATGTTGATCGTTACACAAAAGGATCAATAGAGTACGCCACACCTCTTTGGAATACTGATTTTGATCTTGCTGGTTGGGTTTATCTTAGAAGAATCTTTGCTAAAGCTTATTTTGATCACACAAAAGTGGAACTACTGAATTTCACCAACAATTTAAACTCTGCCGGTGTAGAGATGATATTTGAAACTAAGTTCTTTAGATTGTTAGATTTAAATCTTGGTATTCGAAATAATAATAAGCTAGATCGAAATGAATCTAGCTTTGATTTCTTTTTAGCAACTGACTTAGCTCTCTAGAACTTAAACTTCTTTTTAAGGCCTTTTAGGAGGTCTTTACCTTTATCTTCAATTGAGTTTTTAGCAGAATTTTTTTTGCTATCAATTTTTGAAGTAATGCCATCGATTTTACTTTTTTGTTTATCGATTTCACCTTGATACTTTGATTTAAGCTGATCAAGTTTTTCCTCAACCTTTTTCTTATTCCCTGCTAATTTAGACTCGATGGTGTCTTTGATTTTCTTTTTAGCAGCATTAATTTTCTCATTAATGACTCTACCAACTGCTGTTTTTATAATATCAGCGAGATTTGTTTTAATATCAAAGTTTAACTTCTCAATACTGCCTGAAGCCTTTGCATTAACTGTCACTGTTGAAGCATCAGAAGCGACATTATCTAGAATTTCCTTAACGACCTTTGTTTTAGCCTCAGTCGTATATTTAACGTCACTGAAGGTATTATCAAGTCTCATTGTTAAGCTCTTATCAATTAAATCAGCAGTAACCATCGAACTCGATGTAGCGGATGACATAATAAAGCTAACGGCATCTGATTGGCTTAATGTCTTCTCTTTTACAGGAAAGGCTCCAATTGATAATTGAACACTATCTTTAACAACCGTGCGGTGATCTAAAGAGACCTTAGCCTTGAGTTGTCTTAGGTTTTGAGAAGGAAAATCTGCATCAATTTGCGCCGTCGTTGGTTTGTTAACAACAGATTGATCTGTTGTTACGTTTTCAATCTTACCGCTAACTGTTCCTTGAGAATTTTGAGAGCTGATCTCACTATGTTTTAACCAAAAAAGTGGGTAGGACTTTGGTGTACCAAATTGGTAATTCACACCCTCCCCTCTTGGCGGCTTCACTTCAATGACTTCCTTTTTATCTTTTTTGGGTGGCATATACTTTTTTGCCATCGCGAAGTATTCGTCATACTTGGCCATTGAATTGACAAAATCTGGCCCAAAGAGAACTCCAGCGATAGCTTTTGAATCTAAATTAGGCAGACTCATTTTAGATTCAAGGCGATCAACATCCTTTTTAATTAAGCCTTCAACTTGCTTGGTCGAGTCTTTGACAAACTTAATCTCGCTTTCAACTTTTTTAACGGCATCATTATATTGCTTAATTGTATTAGAGACATCCTTTCTTAAAGAGTCGGCTTCCTTAAGGACCTTCGGTGCCTTAGATATATTTTTAAGATCATCCCAATTAATGGCTTTAAAACGATCATCGTAGCTATCAATTTCTGCACTCTTTGGAAGAGAACTCATCATCGACTTTAGTTCATCTTCTTTTTGATCGATTTGTTTTTCAAGTGCCTCATAGAATTTTTTACTCTCAAGTTCGTTTTCAATATTATTTAAAACATCTTTCGAACTATCACCTGCCAAAAGTGCAGAGATATCACCAAAGACATTACCTTTAAATTCTTCTTTAGCATTTTGCATTGTCTGCTTTGCTTTTGATGGATTTTTTGGATCTTCTAATGGTTTTGGATAAACATCGCCCGCAGACTTTCGTTTTCCTGCAATCGTAATATCTTTGATTGAAGACTCATCAATAACGACTTTGCCTCTGAGGATTGCATCCCACATCATTTGAAACTTAAATGAGCCGATTTCAAATAAATTAAAACTTGGATCGTTAGCATTCGTAAAAGCAATCTTCTTTACTTCAACACTTAGATCTGTAAAGGATGTCTTCACACTATCAACATTGACTTCTGCGCCGTTCACTTTGCCACCGAAGTATTCAATAGATGTTTTTATTGTTGAATCTAAAAAGAATAGATTAAACAAGACGATAATGGTGGTCACAACAAGAAATGGTACAACCGCACCCTTTCTAATCATTCCTATTTTCTTTTTTTCATTCATATATTATCCGTAAAGTTCTTCGTATTTTGCATACCATTTATAAAACCCGGTTGCTTTAACTGCTTTCCAAAACTTAGTTTGCTGAAAGCGTTTAACAACTGTATTTCTGTATTTAACAATCAATGTTTTCGATAAAACAAAAACAAGCGGAAACAAAAGAATTGAAACAACTCCAGCCCCCATAACAACTGAATTATAAAATTTAGTAAAAGGGATAATCGGAAGATTATACAAAATCGTAAATAATCCTTTGAAACTCTCTATTTCTAAAACACTTGATCCTATCGAATGAAAGACTGGATCAAATATATAAGCGATAATCGCGAACATAAAAGCACTAGCGAATGCTGCCCCCATTTGAATTCTAAAAAAGAATAATAAAACGAAGACAAGAATAGTTTGCAGTGAAAGTGCTGGAGCAAATCCTAAAATTAGTCCGCAAGCAATTCCAGCCGCCAATTGATTTTCACCAGTATCGGAATTTAATAATTTTAGCAGAGCAAATGCCTGCTTTAGCATGACCGTCATACAGTCTCCTCTAGGATATTATTGGAGTTATGATATGACTCTTAGATGGTGTTTTTAAAGCTTTTTAATAATTTCTTCGTATTTTAGAAAACAAGCTTGAAAGTTTATCAACAATGATATGACATGCATCAGCAAACGCCAGACCAATATAGAGCCAAGTCACACTTCGATAGACTGGTAGTTGATAATTATATTCACTAAAGAACTCAAACAGTCTTTGCCAATAGGTCCTAGCCTCTAGATCTAAGTATCCCATTTTAGATAGAACAAAAACTAGTAAACCGCCCAGGACAATGCCGTAAATCACCCTTGTTAATGTTCCAAACAATAATCCGTGTGAAACCCCTCTATGTTTAAACAAGATTGAATAGGGATAAAGAACAAATTGTAATGGCCCACTACGCTTTTTAGGCATCAAGTCGGTATCTGGTGAAAAAATGAGTGTTGAGAACAACCAGCCAAACAAAAATAGCGGCCACGAAAAATAGTCTAAACCAATACCTATAAGCAAACCGGTTGCAACCATTCCGATAAAAAGATTGATCCCATCATGAGTTTTGCCTAAGGCCATTAAAAATACCGAGTCAAAAACAAGCTAATATGGTGGTCTTCATTTAAGACTTCTAAGCCTTGAGCAGTAGTCCCTTGCACAGGTGCATCAAAGACACGAATGGTTGAGCCAATTTTCCACACATCTGACAGTCGTCTTGAAGCTTGAAAATTATAGAGCTTTTCATGACTACGATCTATGTCCATGATAGCCGAAAGAACAAATTCAGTTCCCATGATATCATTTCTTGCGTGTCTTAATCCGATGAAATAATCATTTTGAAAAACACTCAATCGTTCGGCTTGAGCTTGTTCAACACCCAACATCTTTTGATATTCAAAAAAGAATGTTGTTTCCGATCCATCTAAATGAGAAGTGGCGTATTCAAAACCAA
The DNA here is from genome assembly GCA_964352405.1 of uncultured Halobacteriovorax sp. Classification (GTDB taxonomy): domain Bacteria; phylum Bdellovibrionota; class Bacteriovoracia; order Bacteriovoracales; family Bacteriovoracaceae; genus UBA4207. The sequence continues at coordinate 4,829 of CAYGRY010000045.1, read as the reverse complement.
TAGCAGCTTCAGTGTGATCAATCGGCAATTGCAGTCCAGTAACAGTAAGAACACTCAAATCTTTTTCAAAACTACGCTTCGCCGCTTCAGCCTTAAAAAGCCAAGCATCAAAAAATGGCATTTGGATCGTTCCACCAATCTGAGTGACCTGAAAGAAATGCGGAACATTCATTGAGCTAACACCATTAATAGGTACAGGGTTGCCACTGATAAATGTATATTGAGAAGTTCCAACCACCGGAAACTGTCGATCATAATGTCTTAAATAATGAACTGATACATCGGCGCCAAAAATGAGTTGAGTTAGTCTGGCCGAGTACTGTGGACGCCACTTATCGTCTTTTGCCTCAGTGCCATCGACCCATAAAGGCTCTGCTGGCAAGAACCCAACTCCAAGCCTTGAAGCTGCTCCCGGATAGCGTGGATTTTCCACGCGTGGATAGAGCGATAGAGTAAGTGCGCCTTCGTAATATGGAACTTCTAATTCTACTGCTAGCTCTCCACGTTTTTCAGGTTTTTCAAGTGGAGCATCAAGATTTCGACTATTAATAGAGTCTGCAGGTCTAAAAGCTTCTAGCGCCGTCCAGTTAAAAACTTTATAACCAGCCGAAAATTTCCAAAGTTTTTCTATATCTAAAAAGTAAGAAGCATATGCATCTTCAATCCAGATGAGATCTCTTGAAGGCTCTTTGGTATCAATGCGAGAAAAGCCCCTAAGAACATGCGAATAGCTTCCTTCTTCATAACTTGATTCAAGTCTTGAAAAAACGGCAATACCTGTATCTTGAGTCGAAGAGACATCATCATTTTTAAATTGACGATATTCTAGAGTCACTTCTCCAAGAGAGCTAAAGTCTGCTAACGCTTGAAAAGAAAATAGCCATAGAAAAAAACTAATCCACTTCATTTTGAGCTCTACTTTAATCGAGATTGTGAGAAGTCAGAGTCAGTAAATTTTTTACCTAGTGTTCTGTTATCCCAAGTAAAAATAGATTCTTTTTTCGTTTGTACATTTTTCATGTGAATTTTATTGGCACGATAAAGAGATTTCTTACCGATTTTATATTGTTTATAAGCTCCAAACTCCGCCACTTTAAGAAGTTCTCCTCGAAGGTTGTAGTATTCAACTTTCATCGGATTAAAAATCTTCTTATCCATATACATAATTTGCTTACTATAGCCTGATGGTTCTTTTGAAACACGTTCAAGCACCCAAACATCACGCTTGTTTACTTTTTCATCTCTAAGCCATTTATAATTAAACTTATCAATTTCCTGACTACCCAAATCTTCAAATGCGAATTCACTTCCCATAAATGATGAAGACTTCGAACTAGAGTTAATACGCTTTACTCTCCTAAAAGCTGGAATATAAAGCCATTGATCGTCTTCTTTACTTTTATATGACCAAGTTAGCATTTTTGTCCCTTTCACATCCTTAGGATTAGAAAATTCCATTAAAGACTTATCACCATCTTTGCCACCTTCTTGTACTTTACCTTCCATTTCACGAACGACCTGCTGACCGTCAGCTGTGATCAAAATCATTTTCATATTGGATTGTTCACCGACAAATCCGTCGTTTTGATCTCTGACTTGTTATGCGATGCTAGTTCCCTTTTCTTCAGGACTTTGTTAAGTACCTGCATCTCCAACTTGAATCACGCCAAAAATCAATAATGTTGCTAAAAAGCGCATCGTTTTCTCTCCAATTAATTTATCCCTAATGGTATCTTGACCAAGTTCTACTGACCAGTTTGTTGACTTAGATTTCAAGCAGTTGATAGGATTAATCATTACTGCTATGTGCAAAAAGGATAAACATGAGCGTTTATGTCAACCGCATTCTAAACCTAAAAAAGATCAAAGCTATCGGCTTTGACATGGATTACACGCTTGTACGCTACAATTCTGAAGAGTTTGAGCGACTAACTCATGAAAAGTCGATTCAAAAGCTAATCAAATATAAAAAATATCCTGATTCAATAAGTAGTCTTCCATTTAACTTCAATAAAGTTATCCAAGGCTTAGTTATTGATAAGAAAAAAGGTCATCTTTTAAAAGTTTCTCGTTTTGGTAAAGTTAAGCATGCTGTTTACGGCGAAGAAGTCCTGGCTTTTAAAGAACAAGACAGAATTTACAGAAATAGAGTTATCGATCTTAACGACAGCAATATCCAAAGTTTAGATACTTCATTTTCAATCTCTAATGGCGTCTTATTTGGACAACTTGTTGAGCTTAAAAAGCAAGGTCTAGCGATCCCTGATTACGAAACTATCGCTAACGATATTCGTGAAGCCATCGATCTTTGCCATGCCGATGGCACTCTCAAAGATTTAGTTAGGGCAGACGTTAAACGATTTATTGTTCAGGACGCGGATATTGTAAGAGTGCTTGAGCGCTTCAAAGACTACGGAAAAAAACTCTTAGTTATCACAAACTCCGATTGGAATTATTGCAAGCTTCTTCTTGATTACGCTATTAATCCATTTTTAAAAGATCATAAAGATTGGAGTGAGCTTTTTGATATTACGATTACTTTAGCTTCAAAGCCTCGCTTTTTTAATGGTAACCAAGCTTTTTTAGCCATTGATTCAAATACCGGATTAATGTCAAATACATTTGGCAAGATAGGTAATGGAATCTATCAAGGCGGTTGGGCCGGAAAACTTCAACATGACTTAGAGCTTGAAGGTGATGAAATCTTATATCTAGGTGATCATATTTACGGTGATGTCGTTTCTATTAAAAAGACGTTTAACTGGAGAACGGCCCTAGTCCTTGAGCCATTGGAAGAAGAAGTAAGTGCTGTAAAAGCTTCTACCAAAGTTCAGCAAAGAATTGATCTTTTAATGACTCAAAAAGAAAAGCTTGAAACAACACTGAATGATATGGATCTTAAGCGCAAAGAAGATAAAAAAGAAGTCGATAGAAAAGAAATCAATAAACTCTTTGCTGACATTGAAAAGATCAATGAAGAGATCTCTGTTTTGCTTGAAGACTATAAAAAGTTCTTTAATCCTTTTTGGGGAGAACTGATGCGAGCTGGACAAGAAGAAAGTCGCATGGCGGATCAAGTCGAAAAGTATGCTTGTATCTATATGGCAAAGGTTTCAGACTTATTGGCGCATTCACCTAAAACATACTTTAGACCGGCTAAGAGAGTTTTACCTCACGAGCTAGTCGAGTAATTTCTTTAAGAATTTTACATAGGGTTCGTGGGCCCGTTCGCCGTAGCCTCCGCCCATCACATATGTCCGTTTGATATTGGAATGGGACAATTTCGACTCAATTAGTTGATCTCGCGCAAGCATTTGATCACTTGTTAATTTTAGAGATTGCGTGCTTTTTAATTCATCAAATTCCCAAGCATCTGCTCCTAGAATGATGAATGCAAAATCAAATTTCGTGAGATCAATTTGTTGTAAGGCATGAGCTAGTTTTTCCAGATAAAAATTTTCTTCTCCTACCCCAAACTCAATATCAAGATCACTTGGCAGATCCCAAGGACCAGGTCCAAGGCTTCCATCAATTGGCCAGGCGTTTTTCATATGAAGACTTAAGGTGAAGATAGAGTCATCATGTTGAGTGATTTGTGTTGTTCCATCCCCTTTATGAGCATCAACATCAATAATTAGACAACGTTTGATTCCATGATCAAGCTGCAGTTTCTTAGCAGCGATCACAATATCATTTAAAAGACAAAAACCACGTCCAGCAAATCTCATCGCATGGTGCATCCCACCACCAAGAAAAAAACTTGACTCATTTTTTAAAGCACTTAACGCTGCCATATAAGTACCGCGGCATTGAAATAAAACATCTTCGGGCATTTTCCAAAGTGGCTTTTGATTTGCTGTACTTAATAAATCTTTTTGGCTCACTTCATAACAATGAAGAACTTCAAAAACTGATAATTCATGATCTAAGAGTCTTGCGATAAAATCTAAATCGTGAGCAAGCTTAATATCTTCCCAGCTAAGCTTTGGTAGCGAGCCCAATTCAACTTCTTGCAAGGAAGTGAAATACTCGCTTAGCTCACTAAAGATTTTTTGTGATCGATCCATCTTCAAAGGCACTGGAATACCGTACTCACTAAAGCGAGGAGCAAGCGAAGGATGATAAATAAGTGCTTCTTTTTTTATGTAATTCCCCTAACTTACAACGATTCTAGAATATAATCTTTACCAACATTCTTTACCGCGCGCAAGGAGCCTGCTACCACTAATTATGCTGAAAAGAACAATTTGGTTAAGACATGAAACGAAGCCTTTTGAAGAACGTGTTGCACTAACTCCTAGTGCGGCCAAGCAACTTCAATTGCAAGGCCATGATGTTCGCATTGAGAAGTCACCTACTCGTATTTTTACGGATGAAGAGTATTCAAGATTAGGATTGCCATTAGTTGAAACTTTTTCTTGGAAAGACTCTCCGTTAGATACAATTGTTCTTGGATTAAAAGAGCTTGAAGAAAATGATGATCCACTTTTAAGACGTCATATCTACTTTGCTCATTGTTTTAAAGGACAAGATGGATCACAGGAACTTTTGGCTCGCTTTGCTCAAGGTGATGGCAAGCTTTACGACCTTGAATTTTTAGTCGACCAAACAGGAAAGCGTATCGCCGCCTTTGGTGTTTGGGCCGGTTTTGTTGGTGCAGGACTTGGCATTGATTTTTGGGTGGCAAGACAACTTGGAATTGATCCCAATTCAATGGCCCCACTTCGTCCTTGGACCTCTTCTGAGGATATGATCATTTACTTAAAAGAAAGACTGGCTTTAGTTGATTCACTTCCAAAAACGATTGTTATAGGTGCACGCGGACGTTG
>CAYGRY010000044.1:0-23378 GCA_964352405.1 uncultured Halobacteriovorax sp. | reverse complement strand
AAAAAGTCATTGACTCTAGGCTTGTCCTATAACTATGTTTTCTAGTTAATTTGCCGCTGGTTATATTCAAATCTTGCGATCAGGTTAGTTGCGCGTTACCCTATAACTATAAAATTCAATGAGGTCTATTGTGAGCAAAGATGCTGGAAGCATTAATGAAGAAGGTTCTGGAAAAAAAGGACTGGCCGGGTTTTTAGAAAACGTTCTTCGAAAAGGTCAGTACGTCGGATTTTTTCTTTTCATTCTTCCCATCGCTCTTATGTATGTCATCTCAATCGGCTTCGCGGTTTTTCCTGGTCTGCTCATCTGGCAATATTTAGTTTCAATGGCACAATCTCCAATTGAGTACGCTTTATTTGGCTCTATTGCTTTGGGCTTTGGCTTTTTCATCGGAATCTTTGCTCTTTGTGTAATCGTTCCGATTCTAAACTTCCCTTTAATCTTTTTTGTGAAGCCTTATCGCGGCCCATGGTTAGCGCTTGAAACAGTGGCTTGGTATTATCATAACGCTTTATTTTATTTGGTTCGCTATACCGTTCTAGATCTTGTGACTCCATCACCGATCTCTCAACTTTTCTTGATGGCAATGGGAATGAAGATGGGACGTGGAAGTATGGTGAATACTTCAAATATTTCTGATCCATGCCTGATTCGTCTAGGCGATTATGTGACTGTCGGTGGTTCAGCCTTCATGATGGCCCATTATGCACAAAAAGGTTATGTCGTGATTGCACCGATGACGATTGGAGATAAGTCTACTGTAGGCTTAAACTCGATCCTTATGGGTGGAGTCGAAGTTGGTAAAAAAGTTTCGATTGCTCCAAATGCAACAGTGCTACCAAAAACAAAAATTCCCGATGATACTAAATATGGATACGAGGGGCTCAAGTGATTTTTATTCCTCGATTTACTCTAGTTTTTCTTTGGGGCATCTTCTCATTCATCATGGGAATCGTTATTGGGATTCTAAGACCTTTTCATCCCTCCAATGTACGCGCCACAGGAATGATTCTTTGCCCGGTAGGTTTTAAGATTTTGGGAGTTGAGTTTGAACTTCGAAATAAAGAGAATTTTAAAAAGCAGTTTCCATTTGTACTCGTCGCCAATCATCAAAATAATTTTGATATGTTTCCAGGTGGTGCAACAACTCCAAATCGCTGTGTCACCCTTGGGAAATCGAGCATCGTTTGGATACCGATCTTTGGTCTTTTTTATTGGCTTGCCGGTAATATTTTGATTGATCGTTCTAATAAGAGAAAAGCAAAAGCTTCGATGGAGCGAGTGACTAAAGAGATTCTAGAAAATAATAAATCCGTTTATATTATGCCAGAAGGAACTAGGGGGCGCGGGCGCGATATTCTTTTACCATTTAAGCGCGGTGCTTTTATCACTGCGATTAATGCACAAGTGCCGATCATTCCGGTTTGCTATTCTTCTTATCACAATCGTATGAAGTGGAATAAGTGGAAGGCAGGAAAAATTATTGCTCAAGTGCTTGAGCCGATTCCAACCAAAGGACTAAAACCTGAGGATTCAGTTAAGCTGATGGATGATGTTTATAATCTTATGAGAAATCAAATTATCGAACTAAATAAAGAATTAGGCTACGATGATTTTGTTAAGGTGCCTTAACAGCTTCTTTATACATCTCAAGTGCTTCCATTCTTTTCTTTGAATAATCAACAATTGGGGCAGGATAGTCCTCTCCAATAATACAGCCGTGTAATTGTTGATCCATTGGTGTCATTGTATGGGGAGCATGAATGTATTTGCCTTCAATATTAGAAAGCTCTGGGCACCAAGTTCTTATGAATATTCCATCTTTATCGAATTTTTCAGACTGAGAGTAAGGATTAAAGATTCGAAAGTAGGGTTGAGCATCAACGCCACTACTGGCACTCCATTGCCAGCCACCGTTATTGGCAGCCAGATCAAAGTCTAAGAGCTTGGCTGCAAACCAAGCTTCTCCTTTTCGCCAATCAATCAAAAGAGTCTTGCAAAGAAAAGAAGCGACAACCATACGAAGACGATTTGGCATCGTTCCGGTGGCTTTGAGACAGCGCATGGCCGAATCGACAATTGGAAATCCTGTTTCGCCTTTTTTCCAAGCTTCATATTCAGCGTTAGTTCCGCGCCATTTAATCTCGTCGTATTGAGGCTTAAATGAACCTTTAGTTACATAGGGAAATTGGTCCAAGATGCACTGATAGAACTCGCGCCACACAACTTCGGCCAACCATTTATGATGCCCGTCTGTGTTGCCTTCTTTTGCTGCTCTAACCATATCGCGTACAGAGATATTACCATGGCGAATATAAACAGAAGTGTTTGAAGTGCCATCAGCTGCAGGGAAATCTCTCATCTTTCCATAGTCAGCGATTTTCTTACTAAACTCTTTAAGCTGTTTTTTGCCAGCGATGGTGCCGGCCTTAAAGTGAGGTGGTGAGTTATTAAAACCAATCTCTTTCATCCAATCAATCTTTGTAATTGATCTTGGATTATTTCTTTTGGCCATTTTCTTTAGGTTAGGAGAGTGCAAGGCAACTTCACCGCCATACTGATTGAGTACACTCATCCATTTACGCATATATGGCGTGAAGACCTTGTATGGAGTGCCATCGTCTTTAAAAGTGCTAGAAGCTTCAAACACCACCGAATCAATATGAAAGTGTAGGGCGATATTTTCTTTAGCTAGAATTTTTGAAACTTCTTCGTCACGCTTTTTAGCTTGAGGTTCATAGTCTTTGTTAACAAAGACATCAGTAATATTATTCTTTTTACAAAAATCGAGGATTTCTTCTTTAGGCGCACCAAAGCGGATTTCGAGGGAAGACTCATGTGAGTTAAGGGTTTCTTCCATTTCAACAATCGAGTCATGAATAAATTGAACTCGTTGATCGGTTTTGTCTTCAAGCTTATCTAAGATTGCAGGATCAAAAATAAAAATTCCAAAAACCTCATCGCTTTTTTTGGTGGCTTGGGCCAAGGCGACATGGTCATGTAGTCTTAAATCTCTTCTAAACCAAACTAAACTGTTCTTCATTTAAACGAATCGACTTTTGTAAGAGTAATAAGAACGTCCATGTTATCGCCTTTTTCATTTTGAATATTTGAAAGACCGCGATAGGCAAGCAGATTGCCTTTGTTGTCGTAGTCAACTTCAATTGAATCGGCGAACATTTTTAAAATCCAATTGGTGATGGCAAGCTTAAACGTTTTAACGTTTCCTTCCTCTTTAACAAGAGATAAATCAAAACTAAAATAATCGCGTCTTGAAGGCAGAACGAATTTAATCTCTTTGATTTCAGAGCCTTTGAAATTGTTAAGATTGGCGCGGATATAGTTATGATAGCCTTGGCCACATAGAAGGTTTGATTCTATATCTAGCTTTCCCGTCTTGATAACGCCTTGACCGTTATTGGTTGTAACTAAATACTTTCCATTAATCAGCTTAGTTTCTTCAACCTTATTATTTCTAAGATCGGTGAATACTGAATCAGGCAAAAGAGGTGAGGATTTAAACATGGATACTAACGAAGCAAATTTTTCACCGTTTGGTTTAAAGTAAGTTGTATCAACTTTTAAAAGATTTTCCCCGTCGTATTCCATAACATGTTGTTCATAATATTGAAGTTCTCCTTTTCTCGATTTTGCTTCACCTTTGATGAATTCGGTTCGAGCGAATGCCGGTAGAATGATAAGAAAAACGAAAAGCGCTTGGAGTAATGTTTTCATAGGGCTATCTTATGGTTAATGGTTTGTTTTTGGGAGTCTGTCTTATGATTGTACAGGATAAATGTGTTCTAATAACAGGATCAAATAGAGGGATTGGCTTGGCCTTTGCTCAGCAGGCTCATCGACTTGGTGCACGAGTCATTATGGCCATGAGAAACACAGATGGATTTACTCAAGATTGGTTTGATGAGCGTGTCAAATTGATTGAACTAGATATGGGCAGTCCCCAAAGTATTGATAAATTCATGCAAAATACTATATTAGCAGAGGTTGATATTCTTATTAATAATGCCGGTCAACTAACTGGCGGAATTCTTGAAGATCAAAAAGTGACAGATATCTATTCAATGTTTCAGGTCAATCTTGTTGGACTTATTCACTTAACAAAACTGATGTTGCCGTTATTAGTAAAGAGACCAAAAGCCATGATCGTTAATAACTCGTCGGTCTCAGGCATTATGCATCTGCCTTGTACAACAACGTATACCGCCGCTAAGACAGGTTTGGTAGCCTTTAGTTCCTCTTTAAGACAAGATCTTAAGGGAACAAAAGTGAATGTGTTGACCCTTATTACTCCAGGTGTGAAAACCAGAATGTTTGATGAGATTGCTCCTAAATATAGTAAGCACATGGACGTCTCAAGTCTTTCGACCATAACTCCTGAGACATATTCCGTTAGAGTTTTTAAAGCAATTGAGAAAAATCAATCCGTACTTCTTCCAACAGGAGTAGAGAGAGTTGGAGTTTTTATTGCCCAACACTTTCCACTATTATTTGAAAAATTAGCTTCGACGCGTTTTAAAAGGTAAACGCCGTTTGAGGATTATGGATCATCCAAGCTAATTTGATTCGTTGCCATGGATTTAAGTGAGTAAAACTTAAACCCCAGCCACCCGGATACTTACCATTTTCATGAGTCTTACGAACGAGCTTGACTGTGAATGCATGTAATTCATTTTTAAACGGAATACGAATCGCCATCTCTTCGTTAACTGGCGCCATTGAGGCGATGATAGGTTGATTAACGTCAGTGATAAATAATCCTGTAGTTGAGATATCAAACATCTGGGCCTGAAAACGGTGACGATCTAAAAATTCAATGACTACTGGTGCTTCAATACGATGACGCTTGGCCGGCTTCCACCATTGTTTTTCTGGGGCAAAAGCATGCTCATATGTTTTAGATAACATAATTGTACTCATGGCAAAGATAAAGCAAAAAGAAGACAGCGTCGTATGCAGATGACTCCAATCAGCCGAGTAACTGGAGACAATAATATTATTAAGCGTAACAATAATACACGAAGCGACTAACCAGCGTGTAATGTCCTGTTCCACATTCCAAACTTTCCAAGCACTAATGACAAGGATAAGGATGGTCGCAATATTATTAATCGATAACTTATTCCAAACAGCATAGAGATGATTTGTTTGGGTTAAATCATAGCTATACATTCCCGCAATTTGCAGTGGAAAGGAGATAGCGATCAGGGCTAACGCAATAGAAGTAAAATTGAAAAGTTGTGGTTTAGTTGGCATCTTAATACCCCCTAGCAAAGTCATAGCAATAGCTTTTGACGTTATGGACATATTTTCTGGCTTCACCAAGATTATCGGCCTCTAGCCAATTGGTGCCCAGTTTATCTAAATTTCTTCGTACTCGATAAGGACCTGAGTTATAGCTGGCTAAAATAAGATCAACCATTTCATTGTCTTTTTTGTTGGTATCAAGTGAAGCGAGTTTTCTTTGAACGAGCGGATCAAAGGAGCTCCAATATTGCTCAATATATTTTAAGTATGAAATTCCACCTTGAATGGAGCGATCATGTGATAAACGCCATTCATTTTGTTCGTTTATTTTACCAATGGCGATAAGAGCTTTAATTCTAATGGGGTTCATTTCTGATAAACCTGGATAGCGTGGCCAATTTGATGCACGCTCTCCAAGATCTTCAAGGATATGAGTTTCAGCAGGTGCAGTTATCTGTGTAAGTCCTAATGCTTTTGCTGTGCTAACAGCTCGGGAATTGAAACTTGATTCTTGTGCGATTAAGCCAGCGATTAAGGCAGGATTCATTTGATTAAAAGCGGAGAGTGTTTTGATTTTATCAATCAATAGATCTGAAGCATCAAAACCTCTATTTGAAATCACGGATGTAATAGACTGCAAGTCTTTCATTGGACAATAAGGCTCTTCAAAAACTTTACCAATAAGCTGATCATTACCAAGTGGATCGAGTTTAACGTAGGTGACAACTAAAGCTTTATCTTGGTCGGGTAAAAGTCGAAAGGCGGGAAGGCTATATTTAACAGATCTCAAATCATTAGCGTAATGAACTTTTGCATAGTTCGTCACTCGATCAGTTACATCTTCACCGTCGTAGAAAAAATTGATCTTAGTGTTTTCATCAATACCTGTATCGTCCTTAATTGTTACTGTTAGATCAAAAGCTCGGTGCCATAGTTTTCGAGGCGGATAAAACTCAATAGAGGCACTATTTGTCGATGCCGGTGATCGTCCTTGAACTGCATTTGGATTAATAGCTAAAGTGGCCTCTTCACTAGCGTGAAGATTCATTGCTTTAAAAGTTGATTTTAAAATTGGAGTCGCACCAAATGGATCCATTGGACCCGCACACGAGGCGAGCTTCAGTAGAGATAGCAATAATAGGCCGTGGCCTAATTGGTATCGATAATTCATGAAGTTTCCAATCGGCCGAGATGGCAAGATATGAGAAGCCTTTGCGATAAGAGCGTACGGACAACGGGCAAATGCAGTTCATCATATCATGATGATAATTATGACCAGGTCTAAAGCCTTTAATTCAATGATATCAAAGGTTTTGAAGTGCCTCATCGATCTTAGGGTAGGTAAACTTAAAGCCTAAATCGCCAAGTTTTGTGGACACAACTGTCTGTGAATCAAGCACGATTGTCGCCATCTCTCCCATAGCGATTTTAAGCCCAAATCCAGGTACTGGAAAAATGGCTGGTCTTGAAAGAGCGCTTCCTAGTGCCTTGGAAAATACAGTGTTTGAAACGGGGTTTGGTGCCACGGCATTGAGAGTTCCCTGATAACCATCATTATTAATTGCCTCAGCATAAAGGTTAACCAGGTCTTGCTTATGGATCCATGACATAACTTGAGATCCTGGAAGAACTGGTCCTCCAAGTCCTAGTTTAAATATTGGTAAAAGCTTGGCCAAAGCGCCGCCACCTTTACCAAGTACAACACCAACTCTTAAAATCACGGTTCTTTTTGCATCGATTGTGTGCGCTGTTTGCTCCCAGTCTTGGCATAGCCTTGAGAGAAATGAATTTGCATTTGGGTGATTTTCATCCATTTTTAAGTTTAAATTAACAGGGTAGTAACCAATAGCAGAGGTTGAAACCAAGACATCAAGTCCAGTTGGAAGATCACGCTTAACTGCTTCAGCAAGTTTTGAAGAAGCAAGAACTCGAGAGTCTCTAAGTTTTTTCTTTTGAGAATCACTCCATCTTTTTCCACCAATATTTTCGCCCATAAGATTAATTAAGGCATTTGCATCTGTGAAAGTGCCGGCTGGAAGGTCATTATAAGGAGCGTCCCATTCAACAAATTCCACTCTGTCTTTTAGGTCTGAAAAGGCTGATTTGGCACGATTTGCTGAACGAGTTAACACTGTAATCGAATGATTTTGAGAATGAAGTTTTCTCACCAGAGTTGAACCAACAAAGCCAGTTGCACCAGTCATAATTATTTTCATTTTTAGCTCCTTAATGCTTTCAATATTAGCTTATATGTCTAGGTTTTGTTATAGACAATGATTAGACAGCATCTGGACACGAATTCTGACTAAGCGTAGATTATCAGTATCGGAGAAAACATGAGCGAAAGATACAATATTCAACTTGCTTCTAAAATTTCAGGTGTTGGTGTTCACACTATCAGAGCTTGGGAAAAACGCTACCAAGCCGTCACGCCAGAACGTAATGATAAAGGGCGAAGAGAATACTCTCAAAAAGAGATTGAACGTTTAAGTCTTTTGTCTGAGTTATGCACACTCGGACACAGTATTGGTCAGATTGCTAACACTGATACTCAGGAATTAAAAAAACTATTAAAAAAACTCGGCAAGCAAACTGCTGATATTGAAAGTAATGAACTTAAGAATTTGAAAAAACCTTTAGTTGACATTGATATGTCGCTATCAAGTTTAATGATGGCCCTTGCAACCTATAAACTTGATATTATTTCTCATGAAATTGGAAAACTTAAACTGTTACTTACTCCAAGAGAGTTTGCTCTTGATATTATTTCTCCGCTATTAACAGAAGTCGGAAATAAAGTTGTCAGACAAGAGTTTTCCATCTCTCAAGAGCATGCCTTAAGTGCAATTTTGAAATTTCATATTGGTCACTCTTTGTTTAAACATTATTCACAAAAATCAACTAAACCTTATAATTTTATTATTGCTTCTCCTGAAGACGACTTTCATGAGTTTGGTATTCTTCAAGCAGCGCTTCTTTGTGCTCATTATAATTTAAATTTCTTTTATCTTGGCCCAAATATGCCACTTCAATCTCTACTCGATACTTACCAATCAGTCGAAGCTAACAGAATTATTCTAGGCGCAACTAAAGGTGTTGCTGACAGTAACGGAGAGTTTCTCGATGATTATATCTCTCGTTTGATGAAAGGTATAAACAACGACGACGTGTTGTTGTTTGGTGGTACTGCTAAATTTGATTATGAAAGATTCAGTGGGTCTAAGAAATTTAGATCATTCATTAATATGAAAGCCTTTGATAACTACCTTAAAGACCTATAGGTATTTTTCGATATCACTGACTAAGTTTTCAGGCTTATCCTGTGGAGCATAGCGCTCGACAGGTCTGCCGTCTTTATCGATCAAAAATTTTGTGAAATTCCATTTGATACCTTTGGTGCCAAGGGCGCCAGGCTTTTGCTCTTTTAGGTAAGTAAATAGTGGATGTGCATCAGCTCCATTGACATCAACTTTAGAGAACATTGGAAAACTAATGTTAAAAGTTGTTTCACAAAATGTTTTAATTTCTTCATCAGTCCCGGATTCTTGCGCTCCAAATTGATTGCATGGAAATGCTAGTACGCTAAAATCTTTGTCTCTATATTTGGCGAACAACTCTTGTAGTCCTTCGTATTGGTTAGTGAATCCACAACGACTTGCAACATTAACAATCAGCAATACTTTACCTTTCCAGTTTGAAAGAGAAACTTCTTCACCGTTAATTGCCTGAGCTTTAAAGTCGTAAATGCTGCTTGTCATAAATTCTCCAATGAATAATTGCTAAAAATGTATCACAGAGTTTAAAGAGTGTGGGTATAATTTGGGGGTGAAATACGATCAACGAATAGATAATTATTTAACAATTTCTGGTCAATATCTTATTGGCAGAGAGACAGAAGTTTTCTTAGTTCTTTTGGGAATTTTATCTCAAGGGCATATTCTTATTGAAGATCAACCGGGTATGGGTAAAACCGTTCTTGCATCTCTAAATGCTAAGCTTCTTGGTAGGCCGATAACTCGTATTCAATTTACGAATGATCTTTTACCCTCTGATATTTTAGGTGGACCTCATTGGGTTAAAGACGAAAACGCTTTTATGTTTCAAAAAGGTCCTATCTTTAGTGAGATGATTTTAGCCGATGAACTTAATCGCGCTTCACCAAAAACGCAATCGGCCTTGCTTCAAGCGATGGAAGAAAAGAGTGTATCGCTTGATGGCAAAACCTACGATCTATCTGACAAGTTTTGTGTTGTTGCAACTCAAAACCCTTATGAACAAGTTGGAACAAACCCTCTTCCAGAGTCACAACTTGATCGTTTTAGTTTAGGCATAACACTAGATATTCCGTCTCGAGAACTAGAAAAGAAAATCCTAATAATGGAAGATCCAAGAAGTTCAATCGATCAAATTAATCAATGTTTAACTGATACTGACTGCAAAGAGTTTACTGCTAAATCACGTGACGTTATTGTGAGTGATCAACTGCTTAATTATGTTATGGATATAATGACTGCGCTAAGACAAAAGGGCGCTCATATTTCTCCACGCTCAGGCCAAGACTTAATGAGTACGAGTAAAATGATGGCGGCATTTTTAAATCGATCTCATTGTACGCCTGACGACATTCAGTATTTAGCTCCATATGTTTTTGGTCACCGTGTAGCAGGGGCAAGGGGAATGAAAATTGGCCAACTCGAAGTCTCAAAACTTATCGGCGAGCTACCTATTCCTTAGACGCTTAAGTCAAGTAATGCCAGATTCGTTTATTCAAAGAATATCAATGGTTTCTCACAGCAAACGTGTTTATATTATTCCTACAAGCATAGGATTCTATTTTTCGTTTATCGCGTTTGTGCTTTTTCTTATTGCGATTTCTTATGGGCATAATCTTGCTTTTTATTGCACGTTCCTATTTTTTTCCTTTGTATCTTTTTCTGCTGTTATTGCTAACGAATCTATAAAAAAAATAGAATTAAATACAAGTGAAGAAAAAATTTTAATAAAAAACAATACCTTTTCAGCTTTGAAGGTGACGATTGAAAATACTTCTAAGCGTCCTCAATATGATTATCGCATAGAAGCTCAGGGAAGAATGGTTGCTTTTATCGAAGAGTTACAACCCTTAGAAAAGAAAATTGTTTATCTTGATATGTCCTTGCTTGATTTACCAAGGGGAATCTATCAATTGAAGCGTTTAACTTTATCGACTCGTTTTCCGTTAGGGCTTTTTTATTCATGGAAGTATCGCCCAGTTGATAACATTCTTAAAGTAGAACCGAAGGCTTTAGATGGTCATATGGTTGTAAGCAAAGGCGTAATTGATAGCTCCTCAGTTATTGAAAGTACCACCTTGCACTTAGGTACTGATGACTTTGTTGAAATAAGAGCTCATCAAACAGGTGAGGGGTTTGGACGAATTGATAAACGAAGAAGTATGGTTCTAGGCAGTCCACAAGTCAGGACCTATAGCGACGAATCTGGTATGTCGAGATGTCTAGATTTAAGAAGTGGTAACATTGAAGAAAACTTATCTCGTGCCGCCTTCTATATCAATAATCAGCAAAGTAATGAGAGTCTTTGTCTTATTCTTCCCGATGGATTTAAAACACTGTCTGCTGCCGGTATCAATCATCATCAATATCTTTTAGAGCTACTGTGTGAGTTTCAAAAAGAAAAGGTCTTTCTCAATTGAAGACTCATATCTTTTGGATCTCCATCATCTTTTCTCTTTTAGGTTTTTTACCATTTTATGGATTACACACAAGTGCTATCGTTATTGTTTACCTTGTCTTAGTAATCGTTGCGATTCTTTCGAGAATCTCTCATATTAGAATTAGCAAACCGCTACGTTCTTTAGTTCTAGTAAGCGTGATTGTTTTGGTTTGGAACGAGTATTCTGGCATTCGAAGTGTTGAGGCCGCTTCGGGATTATTTGCTCTGTTATCAATTCTAAAGCTGTGGGAAATTCAAAAGAGTCGAGACTATTTTCTCTATTTTTTAATATTCCAACTGATGATGATTTCACAGTATCTTCTACTTGAATCACTCCTTTTACTTTTGTTTATGATTATTTCCGCCACAATGATGTGTGCTGTCTTTATGGATCTTCAAAAAGATAAAGTGACTTCCAATGCCTTTTTAAATCCTGGAAAAAGGAAAATCCTTTGGCGATTGATGATAACGTCAATTTCGTTGGCAACAGTATTGTTTTTCTCTTTTCCTAGATCATCATTTACCTTGTTTCGATCGAGCCCCAAGAATCAAACACATCCTTGGACCGATTTCTCTGAGAGTCTGCGTCCTGGATCAATAACGACTCTTCAACAGTCTGATAATATTGTTTTTCGTGCTCGCTTTGCAGGTTCATCACCTGATATTCCAATGATGTATTGGCATGGGGCTACTCTTGCACAAACGGACGGCTTTAATTGGAGAAGAAATCGACAACTTATTTTCGAGAGCCATTTGCCTGTCTCTAAAACTGGAATTTATGAATTTGAAGCTGACATGGAAGATCAGGGAAAAGGGTCTTTGTTTTTACTTTCACCTGTTAGTAGTTTTAAACTTCTTTCTCTTGGTCAAGTGAGTTGGCGTGGGTTAGGTGATGCAAGATTAGACCCTTTAACAAACCAAAAGACTCGTTGGCGTAGCTCCTCTCTTCCTGAAAATAAAAAGAAGGATGATTTTCTTTCCGTACAATCGGTCAAGCAACTACCTGAGGAAATTAAGGTTTATATTCAGGAGTTATTGCCTCAATATAAAAATCTTAATGCACGAGATATAGTTTCTAAATCTAATGAGTTATTTGCAAAAGAATTTAAGTATTCTCTTTCTCCTGGAGTATATCTTGGATCTCCTGTTGAGCAACTTAAACAATTTATTGAAGAGCGTAAGATTGGTGTTTGTGAGCACTTTGCTTCAGTGCAAGCAATTATTTTAAGATCATTTGATATCCCTTCTGTTGTTACTGTTGGTTTTCATGGCGGGGATTTAAATGATATTGGAGATTATTGGGTCATTCGTGGTCGAGATGCCCATGCATGGGTACATTATTATGATGAAAATGAAGGGTGGGTAAGAACTGACCCTACTTTGTATGTAGCCCCATCTTTGATCAATCAAGGGGCTACCGATTTTAATCAGAAGTGGTACCAAGAAAATCAAACAGAAGGACGATGGCTTTCAAATTATCGATATGTTTATTTTAATGATTTCTTCAAGTTTATTGATTCGACTTACTATAATTTAAACCTTGCTTTCATTAACTTCGATCAAGATAGACAGGAAAAGATTTGGGAGTTTTTGGGACTTGAACAATTTAGTCGAAAATGGCATCGCTGGAGTACTTTTGCTATTGCAGGCTTTGGCTTATTTCTTTTTTGGTTAATTAATCAAAATAGATCAACAAATCCTTGGCATAAAATTAACCGCTATTACAGTAAGTTTTTTAAAAAACTACACAAACTTGACCTAAAAGTTGACCAAACTGTGGCACCATTGAGACTAAGGGAAATTCTGATAAAAAACAACGCAGACTTAAGTTTGGTCAATTTTATCGATACCTATGTAGAGATTAAATATAATACAAATTTATTGGTACCAACTAAAAGACAGATACAATTAATCAGAAAATTTTTTAATAAGAATAATTACAAATTAGGATAGATTTTTGAAACTTATACTTGTTCTCTTTATATTTAGTTTTCAGGCCCATGCTGAGTTACATTTATTGTTCATGGGGGACTCGCTCTCTGAAGGATATGGCGTTTCAAGAGAAAGTGCTTTTCCTAATATTATAAAACAACAATTAGAAGCGAGTGAGCTTGGTTTTAAAGTTAAAGTGACTAATGGAAGCGTTAGTGGTTCAACGAGTGCAAACGCACCATCGAGGCTAAAGTGGTTCCTGAAAAGTAAGCCGGATGTCTTAGTTTTGGCTTTGGGTGCGAATGATGGTCTTAGAGGAATAGATGTAGATTCTTCTTCTAAAAACCTAGCTGACACTATTTCGATGGCAAAAAAGAATAAGATTAGAATTATTTTGACAGGAATGCTTATTCCTCCCAATTATGGTGAAGATTATAGGAAAAAGTTTTCATCGATGTATGAAAAACTAAAAACCAAATACCAGTTGGACTTTATTCCATTTTTACTTGAAGGTGTTGCAGGTATAAAAGAATACAACCAAGCGGATGGAATTCACCCAAATGCTAAAGGTCACGAAATTCTTGCAAAAAATGTGATGGATGTTTTAAAGCCAATTTTAATTGCGGAAGAAAATAAAAGAAAAGGATCAAAGTAATGTTATTTGAAGTTAATAATGTAGCTAAAGGCTTTGAAACACCAAAAGGTCGCTTAGAAGTGTTAAAAGACATTACTTTTAACGTGAATAAAGCTGAGAGTGTTGCCATTGTTGGACGTTCTGGCTCAGGCAAGTCTACTTTACTAAGTTTACTCTGTGGACTTGAAAGAGCTGATTCTGGTCAACTCAAATTTGATAGCATTGACTATTCATCTCTTAGTGAAGACGGGTTAACACATCTACGAGCGACAAAGATTGGAATGATCTTTCAGCAATTTCATCTTCTTTCTCATCTTAAAGCTTGGGAGAATGTCGCTTTAGCTTTAGAGTTAAAAGGGGATAAGGACTCTAAGGAAAAGGCGTTTAATATCCTAAAAGAAGTTGGACTTCAAAATAGAGAAAACCATTTTCCAAGTCAGCTTTCTGGCGGTGAACAGCAAAGAGTCGCTATCGCGAGATCAATTGCCATTAATCCGCAGCTTATTCTTGCCGATGAACCCTCTGGAAGCTTAGATGAAAGTACAGGGGATGAGATTATGAATTTGATGTTTGAGCTTGTTGCTCAACATGAAACCTCTTTACTTGTTGTGACTCATTCAGATCGACTGGCAAAAAAATGCTCTAGAATACTTACCATGCAAAATGGCAGTCTTGTTCAGGGAGCCTCTCTTTGATACTTCAACTTGCTTTAAAAGAAATTCGAAATCACCCTAGGTTTTCATCTTTTTTTATTGTCAGCGTTTTTTTTGGACTTTTAGGTCTAACAGGTATTGAGAGTTTTAAAGGCCTTGTTGAAACGAACTTACAAAGTCGATCAAAAGAGCTTTTGGGAGCTGATCTTGAAATTAGTTCACGCTTTCCTTTAAAAGAAGAGCAAATAGCCAAGGTTCAGAACTATTTTCCTGAATCGACTCCCTTAACGTCGTTAAGTCTTTTTTCAATGACCTCGTTTAATAATATTTCTCGATTGATTCAAATACGAGCACAAGATGATGGTTACCCCTTTTATGGGGTTTTGGTCCTTGCATCAGGGGCAAAATATCCTGGTGACGCCATTTCATTAAATGAAGATGAGATTTGGATTTATCCTGAAATAGCCAACCAATTAGGAGTCTCAATTGGAGACTCAATGCCGATTGGGAACTCTGTTTATACTGTTAAGGATATTGTTGAACAAGATGTTCAGCAATCGATGCAAACAGGTGCTATCGCTCCTCGTGTCTATATGTCGATGAAGGGTATTGAGCGAGGTAAGCTTATTCAGTTTGGTAGTACTGTTAGTTATAAAGTGGGATATAAGTTTTCTAATAATATCGATGTTAAAGACTACGAAGAGAAGATTGATCAATTAAAAAAATCTTATGATCCAACCGTTAGAGTTTCGACTCCAACCAGTGAAGAAGATCAAGTCGGACGTACACTCGCTTATCTTGGTGACTTTTTGGGTTTGGTTTCACTCGTCGCCATGTTCTTAGCTAGCGTTGGTATCATTTATCTTTATCAAGCACATTTACGTTATAAATCGTATGATTTTACAGTCCTTCATGCGATTGGAATGGCAAAAAAAGATATATTTAAGTTTTCACTGATTCATCTCATTATTTTATCAGTCGTTGGTACCATCTTAAGTTTGTTATTCGGTCTGGTATTAATTCCACCTCTTAAAGATCTTAGTTCTAGTTTTTTACCAATTTCTTTAGATGATACTGTTTCTCTTAAGCCTTTTATAATTGTTTCATTTGTGGGTATTTTATCTCCTTTGCTTTTAGCCTTTCCGCTGGCAAAGAAAGCGATTTCAACGGCAACAAAATCTTCTCTAAGTCTATTTGATCAGATTTCTTGGCTTGGTTGGCCTATCTTCTTCGCTATTCTCTCATTTTATGTGGCTAAGTCTTATATCGTCTCCGGTGCATTTTTAGGTGCCATCGTTCTTTTTCTTTTGATTGTTTTACCTCTTTTAAAATTGAGCTTGAAATTTCTTGAAGCTCTTGCACCCAAAAATATTATGATAAGACATACTATTTTAAGATGCTCTCGTTCATGGGCGTCAACTAGTGCTATTATTCTTTCTATTTTTTACTGTTCTTTAGTTTTTAACCTTATTCCTCAGTTAAGAGTTAATTTAGAAAATGAAATAAGTGTTGATGATTCAAGAGATAGACCAAGCCTTTTTCTTTTTGATATTCAAGAAGATCAAGTCGAGGGTCTTAAAGTCTTTTCAAAAGATAATAATTTACCTTTGAAAGATATGTCGCCAATGGTTCGCGCTCGATTAGTAAGAATCAATGAAGACAATTATGAAGTTGATCTTGATAAAGGATTAACTCGTGAGGAAGAGCAAAATGCAAGGTTTAGAAATAGAGGGATGAACTTAAGTTACGCTGAAGGTCTAAATTCATCTGAGAAAATGTTAGCAGGGGAGCCTTTTTCTGGTACCTATAATGATCCTGACTTTCAAAAACCCGCTGAAATTAGCATTGAAACTAGATTTGCTAAGCGTATAGGAATAAAACTTGGAGACTTACTTGAATTTGATGTTTTGGGCATGCCTATTAAGGGTATTGTTAAAAATATTAGATCGGTTCGATGGACAAGCTTCACGCCCAATTTCTTTATCACTTTCCAAGATGGTTTTCTTAACGATGCTCCTAAAACATTTTTGGCGACCTTTGGACATCTTGAAGATAAAGATAAAGATCAAATACAGACCGATCTTTACAAATCTTTTCCCAATGTCTCTGCCGTAGATGTCGGTCGAGTCGTAGAGCGTATTGTAGTCGTGCTTGGAACAATGTCAAAGGCATTACTTTTGATGTCGATGCTCACCGTTGTTGTCGGACTACTTGTCATTGGCTTTATTATTAATCACCAGCTTTTAGTAAGGCAAAAAGATATTGCTTTAGAAAAGATGCTTGGCATTTCCAAGAAAGACTTATTATTTAAAGTTCGTCTAGAGTTCCTTGGCATTATTATAAGCGCAGCTTCATTTGGAGTTTTATGTTCTTTGGGGATGAGTTACGCCCTTTCATATTTTCTATTTGATGGTTTATGGGCCTTTGATATTGAACTACCTATCAAAAGTCTTTTTGCCATTACAGTTGTCGGTGGCGTGATTGTAGAATCGATTGCAAGGAAATCAGTGAATACTCAGGCTGCAGTTTTATTTAGAGACTCAGATTAAAAACCGTAGAAAAAGCCATTGCCATTATCTCTTGCAAGCTTTTCAAGGAAGATATAATGGTTTGTTGTTTTATCTAATAAGAATGAGCTTCCAACTCCAATGGTGTTAATTTGAACTCTGCCTCTATTACGCCTTGTTGTTTCATTGACCAATGTATAGATATTGTCATACTGCCCGTATTGAGTGGTTGGGGCACCGTCTGTTAACAGAATAATGTCACTTGCTCTTGAGTATTGCGATATCGCATACTCTAGAACTTGCCTTGTTGGGGTTCCACCTTCTGGATGAAGTCTGGATATATGTTTATAGATAATTTTTTTATTTTCAGTTGTTAATTGTTTTAAGTTACCCCAAAGAACATCGTAGGGTTGAGGCTTTTTTCCTGGGAAATTAACAATATCAACATTAAAGTCTGCGCCCATTGAAGTGACTAGCATCTTTAGACCGGCCTTAACTTGGCCAATCCTATCTTCTGCGTCCATTGAGCCTGAGACGTCTATAATTAAAACTATATCTTTACCTTTGAATTTAAAACCACTGTCCAAATCTGATGAACCAGAAGCAGGACTTCTTGCAGATGGTTTCTCTACTTTTTCGAGTTCTTTTTTTAAAAGCTTATTTTCATTTTCAAGATCTGCAATCATATTTTCTTGCAGTTCCATTGTATCGATATAGCCGTCAAGTTTTGTCTCAAAAGCTTTGTATTTAGCCTTTTTGTTCTCTAGCGCTCGTACGGTTTCTTCTTTAGGTTTAATCGGTGCATCTTCAGGCGTCGGCATTTTTGATTTTGGAACGGCAACAAATAAAATAATGACGGCTCCTAGAGCCCCAGAAAGAAGGTCTAGAAAAGCGATATTAATGGCGTTGGCTTCTCTTTTTGCCATTAAGCCTCAACTCTGTTGACGAGGTTTTCAATTACGTACTCTTTAATTTCATCGTGTAAACGATCAGTTTCTTCTTGAAGCTTATGATAGAACCACATCACGATAATCGATAGGATCAAGGCAACTAAGGTGGTATCAAAGGCCACGCCAAGAGTAGAAGTAATAAGTTGCATATCACCACTATTGGCAATCGTTAGAGCCTGCGAGATACCCAAAACTGTCCCGATAAATCCAACCGATGGAATGAGCCATGTAAGGTAGCGAATATTACTTTGATCACTTTCGCTTTTATTTTTATCAATCTCTGTTTGGATAGAAATGATCTCAATCATTTCTGAGATATTTTTTGATGTTCTGAATTTTGTGCAAGCTTTTTTTATAATATTGGTAAGGAGATTCTTATTTTTAGTTTTTTCTGCCTCTTGAGCTTTAACTAATATCTCCATTACGTCTTGTGCCATTAGAACAATTTTATCGTTGGTTGGTAGAAGTTTTAGTTTGTAGCCACGTTTTTGAAAATTAATATTTCTAAAACAATCTCTGATTTCAATCATTGACCAAAAAAAGGCAAAAAATGTTAGCCACTGAATATATCCGCCAGTTAAAAAGTTTCCACCGGCAAGTACAAAGATTCGATTAAAAAATGTAGGTACACCATCAGCAACAGTTGCATAGAAACCTGCTACCATCGCGAGTTCAATGACAGAGGCAATAATCAATGCCAGAAGAATGCCTGAAAGTTTTTTACTCAAGTACACATGGACTCCTTATATAATTTTCGGCTTTTATGATGGATTTATTGAGAGAAAGATTACCGGAGCGTTTTACTCTTAATCATGCAATTTTAAATAATTAAGGTAAGATAGAATAATTATTATGAAGCTACTTTTAGGAGAGTCGATGAGTATCGTTCAAGCACAGAATCTGAGCCATCAATATGGTTCTTATCAGGCCTTAGATAATGTGAGTTTTGAGATCCAAGAAGGTCAATGTTTTGCCTTACTTGGTCCAAATGGAGCAGGCAAAACTACTTTCGTTAAAATCATGCTAGGCCTTCAAAACCCAAGGTCAGGCTCTTTAAATTTATTTGATCAAAAAGCAGGTATTGCTCAAGCAAGATCGCAAATTGGCTATCTTCCTGAGAAATTTTCTTTTTATCCCTATTATAAGGTAAAAGATACGCTTGAGTTTCACGCCGCTGTATCTGGAATTTCAAAATCTGAAAGTGGTAGCGAAATTGAATTAGCCATGCAAAAGCTAAAGATTACAGAACTTGCTAATAAAAAACTTTCTAACCTTTCTAAAGGGCAACTACAAAGAGTGGGAATTGCGTCACTTCTACTAGGTAATAAGCGTTTACTCATTCTTGATGAACCATTCTCTGGGTTAGACCCTATTGGTATAAAAGATCTTAAGGACCTTTTAAGAGAGCTTAAAAAATCAAATATTACTTTATTTATTAATAGCCATATTTTATCTGAAGTAGAGCCTTTGTGTGATCACTTTGGCATCCTTAATAAAGGACAACTTCTTGTAGTTGGGGAAAAAAACCAACTCTTAAAAGGCAAATCACTCGAAGATTATTTTTCGGAGATCGTACAATGAATAACAGGGCATTCTTTTTATTGACGTGGAACACGGTACAAAAAGAACTTCGAAGCAAAAGCTTCTATATGGTGATTGCGATCACTATAGGAATGCTAGTTATCGGTTATAGTATTATGCAAGCCTTTAGAGAACAGATCCAACTTGAGGGTGGGCCCCAAATGCTTGGTAACGGTCAGCTCTTTTGGATTTATTATGCTTTTATTAATGCTTGGAGTGTGTTTCTTGCGCTCCTGTTTGGTCTTGGTTGTGTCCGATCAGATATTTCTAGTAACGTGATTGGCCAGCTCTTAGCATTTCCCATTAATCGGACATGGTACTTAGTTTCAAGAGTATTAGGCTCTTGGCTTCTTGTTGGTTTTTATCAGCTATTGAGCTTTGTTTTAACAGCCGTCTTGTTTTTTGATGCAATAAAAGAAATCCCAATTACAGCGATGCTTTTAGCTCCAATTATTTCATTACTGCCGACTCTTGCTGCCGTCGTGCTCGGTTTATTCGTGTCCTTATGGGTTGCTAAAACTCCCGGCATGATCTTAACAGGTATAGCTTCGATGGGAGGAAGTTGGGCCAGATCAACTTTTACCGATGTAGAAAATCCATTTGCGAACTTAAGTTTTTTGAAAGTGATTGGTTTAGTTTTGTGGATTATTATTCCAAGATTTGCTGCTCCACACTCCATCGTACAAAAATTCGCTGGCATCGCAGATACTCAGATTGCATGGGGAGATTTATCACAATTTACCTTAGCAACAGCTTTTATTTTTATTATTGCTAATGTCGTATTCAAGAGACGAGGTTTTTAATTGAGTGTTTTTTCTAAAACCTTAGCAGAGCTAGATCTACCAAAGATGGAAATGGTCTCAGCTGACATGTCTTTGAGCGATGTTCTAAGTAAATTTAACCAGCTTAATGTCGGTGTTTTAGGAGTTACAGACAACTCAAATAAACTTTTAGGAGTCATTTCTGAGCGCGATATGGTGCTTAGAACTTCTCCTGAAAACTTCTCAACATGGAATGAGATTCAAGTTTCATCAATTATGTCAAAAAAGATTTTCTCAATAGAAAGTGACAAGCTCGTTTCAGATGCTGTTCAGATGATGGCTCTAATGGAGTTTAGGCATTTGCCACTCAAGAAAGATGATTCGTATTATATTATTTCGGCTCGAGATATTTTAGACCTCATCGCTGAAAACTATGAAAAGGTTTGTTCGATGTTTGGAACACTGGTCTCATGGGAAACAGATGAAGGACAAATCCATGAAGAATCTCATCTCTTTCATAATCAGGAAGACTCGCTCATTACAGGCTCTTTTTTATTTGCTTCAATGAAAGAAGTTGATGGAAGTGAGATTTTAAAAATAGATGAGAAGGCAACAATCAAGGAGTTATGGCTAAAGATGAAGGAAACTCATCTGCCGGTCGCAGCCGTCACGTCTTGGTCGACAATCCTTATGGGAATTATCACTGAAAGAGACTTGATGACTAAAGTGTTCTGTGAAGATGCTAGTGTTTTAACTAAGCCGATTTCTAGTGTTATGACAGCAAAGCCTCACAGCATGATGTTAAAACATCATCTTGTTTACGCGATAAATAATATGTCTAAATTTAGGTATCGAAATATCTTAGTTGTTGATGAAGACAAGTACCCAATGAAGATCGCTGAACTCATCGATTTTTTAAAATTCTTTAGTCGAGTCTTAAAAAAATCTACGCCTTAAGTCTTTTTAAGGCTTCCAGTATCGTTTCATCTTTTTTAGCAAAGCAAAATCTCACCAATTTCTCTCCTTGTTTATCTTTTAAATAAAAAGGAGCTGTTGGTATCGCAGCTACTTTCTTTTGATCAATGAGCTTGTT
This sequence comes from uncultured Halobacteriovorax sp., assembly GCA_964352405.1. GTDB lineage: Bacteria > Bdellovibrionota > Bacteriovoracia > Bacteriovoracales > Bacteriovoracaceae > UBA4207. The sequence continues at coordinate 2,290 of CAYGRY010000044.1, read as the reverse complement.
ACAAAAATCAAAGGCATCTTCATTAACTTTTACCTGCAAGAAGTAGGTGCCATCAGGCTTAATAACATTGTAGCCAAGCTCTTTTAGACCATTAAAGAGGAGATCTTTTTTTCTAGCATAATCCGTCTTGAATTCTTTTAAATAGTCCGCACGGTTATCAAGTCCCTGGGCAACGGCAATTTGAAGCGGGTGAGTGGCACAAAATGGGATATATTGGTGAACCATTCTTATTTTTTCGCTTAAGTTGGCCGGTGCTAGTGTCCAACCTATTTTCCAACCTGTCATACCAAAAGTTTTGCCAGCGCTTGAAATAGCAACACAACGCTCTCTGATAGATGGAGTTGATCTCCATTTTGCAAACTCACTATGATCTTTATCATAGGTGAGATGCTCATAGACTTCGTCAGTTATAATCCAGGCATCATGTTCGATAGCGAGCTGACCAATCACATTGAGTTCTTCCAGGCTAAAGATTTTACCAGTTGGGTTATGTGGAGAGTTGATCATGACAACTTTAGTTTTAGAACTAAAAGCTTTCTTTAACTCTTCTAAGTCAAAAGAAAAGTCCGGAAGCCTTAACGTTACAGGCTTTGCATGAGCGCCAATCATCGCAACGGTAGCTGCATACGAGTCGTACATTGGCTCAAACACAACAACTTCATCACCCTCATCCACTAAAGCCTGAAGAGTGGCGTAGATGGCTTCGGTCGCACCAACTGTTATTGTAATCTCACTATCAGCATCAAAAGTCGTTCCCCAGTCTTGAAGCTGCTGATTAGCGACCGACTTTCTAAGAATAGGAGAGCCTAGGGCAGAAGCGTATTGATTATATAGACTATCTGGTTTGGATAAGGCGTCTTTTGCAGCTTCTACAACCCATGCTGGTCCATCAAAATCTGGAAAGCCTTGGGCTAAATTTATTGCTCCAGCTTGTCTGGCACGATTAGACATGGTGGTAAAAATTGATTCTTTAAGAGTTTGTGTTCTTTTTGCAAAGCTAGGCATACTACTTCCGATTTTGCATATGATGAGCAAAGTCGCTCATCGATTTATAAGTATAATCTTTAAATTCTTGATTCCAATTTGTGTTTTGTATCGCCATTTTCATACAGGCCAACCATTGATCTCTGGCAATAGCATCAATGGTAAATTTCATATGCCTAGCTCTCATTCTAGGGTGGCCATAAGCTTGCCAATATAAATTAGGTCCACCAAACCATCCACTTAAAAATTTAGTGAGTTTCTCTTTAGATACTGTCAGATCCTTGGGGTGCATTTGACGAATTTGATCGGCTTTGGAGTCTTTATCCATCATTTCGTAAAAATCTTCTACTAAGTTCCTGATACCCTTGTTACCGCCGGCTAACACATAGGGTCTTTTTTCTTTCTTAAAGAGTGCAAGTAATTTGTAGTAATATAATTCCACTATGACATCCTAGCCTTAGGAGAATTTTTTGAAAACAGAAGATAATAATATTGCCACTGAGTTTCCTTATTTGCATGGATTTAGTCCTGAGGAACAGGATCGACTAAGACAACAAGCTGCTTATGCAGAGCATTCTATTTATCAAAATGTTAATTTTTCTTCAGTTAAAAAGCTATTAGAAGTTGGCTGCGGAGTAGGTGCACAAAGTGAGATAATTTTAAGACGTTATCCAAAACTCAAGCTTACGGGTATTGATTTATCTGACGCTCAAATTTCTATGGCAAAGCAAAGACTAGATAGTTTAGATTTTGCTAAAGATCGATTTGAAATAAAAAAAATGAATGCTTCAAAAATGACTTTTGAGTCAGGTTCTTTTGATGGTGCTTTTTTATGTTGGGTTTTAGAACATATGCCTGATCCTCTACGCGTTTTATCTGAAGTTCGAAGAGTTCTAAATTCGGGGTCTATTATCGTTGTGAATGAAGTGATGAACTCATCATTTTTCTTAGAGCCGTACTCGCCTCATGTTTGGCAATATTGGATGGCGTTTAATGATTATCAATCATCAATTGGTGGCGATCCATTTATCGGTATGAAACTTGGTAATATGCTTCAGTCTCTAGGATATAAGGACATTAAGACTGTTCCGATTACTTGGCACTATGACAATCGAACGCCACAAAAACGTAAAGAACAAATTGAGTTTTGGACTGACCTTCTTTTATCAGCATCTTCACAACTCGTGAAGGCCAATGTGGTTTCTCAAGACATTGTTGATAAAGCGAGAATTGAGCTTGATAAAGTCGCCGATGATCCCAATGCCGTTTTTCATTACACCTTTATGCAGGCGCAAGCGACTGTATA
>CAYGRY010000043.1:0-23981 GCA_964352405.1 uncultured Halobacteriovorax sp. | reverse complement strand
CTTCAGGCATGAGGAAAAGTGGTTCAAATTGGTCAACAGATGCACCACCACTTTTATCTCGCTGAGAGACACCCAGTCTTAAAACTTTATAAATAAAATTAATTTAAAACACAGTTTATTGGCAATCGATCTCGTCGCCATTTGCAGTACCGATCCTTCCCAACCTACCAGATTTTTTAATTAAGTGTAATAATATCTAAGAGTTATCCTAATAATGCCGATAAACACAAAAAGAATCGTTTAATGAATTTGCCGACGACCAGTTAAACTTAACTATGGTTATTGAATTTAAAAATGATGATGAAGCCGATCCATTGGGAATGCGTAAGCAATTCCTTCAATAAAGGATGGAAGTAAAAGTGGAACGTATTATGAACAACCTTCCTAAAAAACTTTGCTCTCTGCTAAAGAGTCAGTCAGGTTTTTCACTAGCTGAGCTAATGGTAGCTGCAGGTGTTACAGGAACACTCGCACTAGGCACTTTACAACTTGCTAGTCTGCAAACTAAAGCAAATCTCACAGATGGACTTGTTTCCGCTCAACAGTCCGTTCAGCTCATTATGAAGAATGATGATATCTGTAAAAAAACTCTAGCCAATATTGATGTCTCGGCACCAATGCCAATTAATATTCCAAACGGTATTTCAAATACAAAAACTACAAATAAGTGTGCTGCCGATGGTACTGACTGCGCCTTTAGAGTAAGTCCAGGTGCTTCTGCGATTGCTGCGAACGATGAGAGTGCCGTGACAAAGACTGATCAATTTATTGTCTTTGGTGACAGCGTTATGGTTGAAAAAATTTCACTAACTAAATTTACTGCACTTAAAGCAAAAAAAGCTCAAGAGAGAGCAGCCCTTGGCTCAACGACACAAAGTAAAGGTGCAGTTGAGATGGAAGTTATTTTTGCTGTGAAAGATACAACAAGACCTGCCGGTCAAAAAATCAGGAAGGTAAGTAAATATATCTACATTCCTGTTGCCGTTAATGATGCAAATTTTATCGTCGATTGTAATCAGCCACAAAATCAAGGTGTACTTGATGCAGAGTTTGAGCTTTGTGATGCCATGGGCGGATCATATGCTGATGGAAAATGTAATAACTCAGAATTGGCGCTTATTAATGATCTAAGAAAAGAGATGTGTGAAAATAAAGTTCAAGGATCATATGATGCTGTTCATGGCTCATGTGTACCTAGATGGTATGGATGTAAATGTGATGCGCCAGGCGATTATATAATCAACTTCTCAACAAACAACACACCTGTTTGTAAGTTGGGAGGAGCACCAACATGTCTATAACTCAATATTTAAATATTAAGTTAGGCCAAAAGGGTTTCACCCTTGCTGAAGGTATGGTTACAGCGGCTTTATTAGGTGTTGTTAGTTTGGCCATGTTACAAGGTCTAAAAGAAGACGCTAAAACAAAACAGCTTATGCGACAAGAAGATGAGATTCAAGCTGTGATGTCAGAGATTGATCACCTGATGAAGGGTTCAGACTCATGCTTGAATACACTCCAAGCCGCCAGCATTACCAAAACGTCTTCTGGCGCGATAGTTTCAGATATCAGAAATGAAAGTGGTGCTGTTGCAACTTATAAAGTTAAAAGTAATGGTACGACTGTAAGTCTAGGTGGAATATCACTTTCGACACCGGTTCAATTGCAGTCGACAAATCTTATTATTAGCGGTGTTAGAGCTTCAAACTTTAAGAAGTTTTTTAATATCTACTCAAGAGATGATAGTGGATCTTTAGCTGGTATAGATACAGAGTATGGCGTGATGGAATTCCAAGTTATCTTTACTCAGACTGCACAAAACAGAAAAGTGGACGTTGTAAGATCAATCAACTTAACTGTTGCTAGTAACACATCTGGAACGATCACAGAATGTGTTAATCCGGCTGATCTAGTTGCGTTGCAACTTAAAGAAAAAGTTTGCGGAACGATTTATGACCCAGCTAGTGAAAACTATATGATTGGTAGTTTTAGAGCTGACACAGGCGTGTGTGACGGTATCACGGAATCGATACAATATGTAGGCTCAAAAGCTCTTTGTATGGAGCTTGGTGGAATAATACAAACAGTACCAGCTCCAATACACTGGAGATGTACATTTAGAAACCCAACAAGTTGTGACTTCGGAATATCTGGTTTTAAAGCTGATGGTACTCCAAAATGCCTTTAGGTATGAACTAGTTAAGGACTGATAATGAAAAAGTTTTTTTCAAATCAAACAGGTAGCTCGTTAGTCCAGGTCATGGTGATTTCTGGCATGGTTAGTGTTTTTGGTTTGGCAGTAATGCAAACATCTAAGAACATGCAAAGCATGAAAAAAACTCTTTTGATTAAAAATTCTATGGATCAATTCCATGAAACGATTAACAACCTATTAACGAACGAGGCAACTTGTAAAAATACCTTGGGAACTTTACTTCCTCAAAGAAGTGCAGCAGAGGATGATGTAGAATTGAATAGCATTCTCGATTTTGACGCGAATCCAGCTTACACAAAGTTTAATCCATCAAGCGCTGCTACAGCAGCCGCAACGACTTATCATGGTAATATTCGTATCGGCGCAATTGAATATACAGAATATAACGCGGCCAAAGATGGTGCTGTACTACGCTTTACCCTATTAAAATCTGATTCAACAGGTCCCGCTAAGTTTGGCTTAGGAACACTCGGCGCCAAGCAAATTGAAATCGACGTTCCGATTAGAATATTTTTTACTATACCTGAAGGTGCAAGTGGTCCTGTACCTTCAGATGTCTTTGGCGGGTGTTTTGCTGATAATGGTGTCGAAGCCGACGGCGATTCACCTCTTAAGGTTCTATGTGACCAAGACCTCGGCGGATCATTTTATAATGGACGTTGTATCGTAGCAGAAAATATTATCGATCAAACAAGATGTCGTGGATCTTACGGTACATGTTCTGGTGATCCAGCCAATGCTGATGCTTCAAATTCTATGTGTCATAACCTTGGTGGTGTATACAATTCGGTTACAAAAGACTGTGATCCAAGGTTTAAAAACGTAGATTGTGGACCTGGAAAAATGCTTAAGGGCTTTGATGGTGATGGTAATTTAATATGTGAAGTGCCTTAGGTTTAGCGAGATCCACAGTTTGACAAAGAATTATAGAATTTTATCCTACATTATTCCCTTTATCATAATGCTACTTGTTTACGCAGGTACCTTTTATTCAGGAGCATTATGGGATGATAATGTTTTTATTTTCAACTCAGATGCCATTACAAAGTCAGCACATCCTTTTGTTTTTTTTAATTACAAAACAAGTGACTTTAGAGCATGGCCTTTAGGTTACGTATTGTTCTGGGTTCTTTATAAGGTTTTTGGAACTCAGTTTGTTTTATATAAGATCCTAAATTTAGTACTACACTTTTTTAATTTTTACTTAGTTAGGCAAGTCAGTCAAAAACTTAATCTAAAGCACTCGTTATATATAGGCTTAATTTTTCTATTCCATACCTTTCATGTTGAAACAATTAGTTGGATTTTCCAACTAAACACAATCCTTGCTACATCTTTTTTTCTTTTATCTTTTCGTGCACTTATTCTTGAAAAGAAAGTGTTAAGTGTCATTTTCTTCAGTGTTAGCCTACTGATTAAAAGTTATGCCGCCTTCACTCCTTTTGTTTTTTTGATTTATGTCTATTCACAAAGAGGATTTAAAGAATCGCTCAAGACATGTGTCCCCTTTTTTATCATTTCTCTACTAGTTGGTTACGGTACAATAAGAGGAATAAATACTTCTTCTTCTGAAGTCATGCAGAGGAAAAAATTCCATACTGAAGATGCTGTCATTACAAAAACAATCACAGAAATAACACCTGTTGCAGCAAATGAAGAAGTGCTTGTCGATAAGAATGAAGTTGAAGAAGCAAAAGTAGAGTTCACAGAGACTGTTGTAGAAGTAATTACTTCACCTACGTTAAAACCCGAAACTGAAATAGTGCCCGAAGAAAAACCGGTAGAATTTATAGAAAAAAGAGTTAAAATTAAAGAGCTTGACTATATTCAACTTGGCTTGAATAAACTTCTTATCATATCAAACTCGTGTTTTTTTTATCTTAGGCAATTTATCCTACCAACAGAAAACCTCTTTATTTATCCAGAAATAGATTCGCTAGGAAATACAAATTTCATCGCCCTTTTGCTGTTTTTTGTTCTTTTTACTAGTTTTTTATTAATGCTTACAACTAGAAAATATCATCATACTAAGATTTTCTTAATCTCAACGATGATTCTTACTATCTGGATACCAATATCCGGCATATTCTACGTGCCCTTCATGAAATATGCTCCCTATACAGATCACTGGGCGTATATGCTTACATTTCCACTTGCTGCATGCTTGATTCAATTAATTGAAGAGATAAGACAGAAATGGCTATTAAATATTGATAGAAAATTTATTCCTGTCATCTTCTTAATTCCAATTATCTTTTATGTCTCAAAAACAATTAATTACTCCGCAGTATTTAATATTCACGAAAACATGCTCCGACGCAATATAGCTCATAATTCAAAAAATATTTTTCTTAGAAGATATCTGGCGACAGAGCTTTCAAAAAACAAAGAATACAACTATGCTATTATTGAGCTAGAGAATGCGCAAAGAATTGAACCATATAATTTAGAGATAAAAATTCAATTAGATAAATATAAAGAAAAGATAAAATGATTACAGATTTAAAGACCACATTCATACTTACTAGCGCGCAGCTTAAAGCTAGATATAGGAATACCTTTGCTGGCATTCTTTGGGTTATTCTAAATCCGGTCATTATGTTTGGAGCTCAAGCTATAGCCTTTAAGCATATTTTAAAGATAAATATAGAGGACTACTACCTTTATCTACTTGCAGGACTTGTACCATGGATTTTCATCATCATGACAATTCAAATGGCAACACCCATCATTGCAGGATCGGGACCAATACTAAAGGCTTTTAAATTAAATCCAATCATCCTTATTTTTTCTCAAGTTTTGGACAATCTTCTTAATTTTATGCTCGCATTCTCTGTAATGTTTTTACCTATTCAATACATGTATGGTCCGCCATCTTGGACTATTATTTTAGCCATATTTCCCCTTTTCTTACTTTTAATTGGTGTTTCAAGCTTGTGTACATCTCTATCTTTGACACAGGTTTTTTATCGCGACACTAATTATGTTGTAAATTTTGTCACTGGCGTAATGTTTTTTGTAACACCAATTTTCTTCACTCCTGAAATGGTTACCGATAAGTATGCTTGGCTTTTCAATTTTCACCTTCCATATCTTTATATTGATGCCTTTAGAGCTTGTTTCTATCACTTTGATTGGAATTATTTTTTATTAGCGCTAGGTAAATGTTTTCTTGGTACAATCTTTTTAGTTTTAAATGCTAAATGGTCTTGGCATAGGAATAAAAATGCACTCTACCTCAGACTCTAATCCTATTTTAGAGATTACTGATCTCAACATTTTTTTTGAGCTTGAGTATCATCACATTGCTTCAGTAAGAGAGAAGTTCATTCAAGCAGTTCAAAACCCGCTTGAATTTTTCTCACCAAGCTCAGATAAACTTCATGTCTTAAAGGATATTAATCTTAAACTTTACCATGGAGATAGACTTGGTATTATCGGTGTTAACGGTACAGGCAAAACGACTTTATGCCGTTGTATAGCTGGTATGTATGCGCCAGATAAAGGTTCTGTAAGAACATCTGGCGAAGTTCGAGCTATCTTCGATACAGCTGTTGGTATTCTACCAGAGTTAACTGGCAGAGAGAACGCATTCTTACTTAGTAGATTTCTCTACCCGAAACTTTCAAGTGAAAAACGCGATGAGATTGTTCTTGATGCACTTGAGTTTACGGAACTAGGGCATTTTTTAGATACCCCTTATAGAACATACTCAAAAGGTATGCAAACAAGACTTAGCCTCTCACTCATTTCTTCTTTACCAACAGACCTATTAATTTTAGACGAGGTTTTTGATGGAGCAGATGAGTTTTTTCAAAAGAAGATTTCAAAACGAGTCTTAGACATGATTAATCAATCCGGTAGTGTGATATTTGTATCACACGGACCTGAGCAAATCCTACAGGCTTGCAATAGGGCCGTGCTTATTAATAATGGCCGCATTGCCTATGATGGAACCCCCGAAGAAGTCATTAAGCGCTACAAAGGCTTACATCAAGTCAAACCAACAGCTTAGCCAGATTTAATATTTTTTCTAATTTATGTATTTGATTTGAAGGCAGCATAACAAATATCTTTTTCAAATTTTCAAAATGATATTTCATATCACTACGATTTTCTAAAAATGGCAATTGAGTAAGAATACCAAATATTTCCCAGCGAATTTGTCCAATTATAATATCGCATTCATTTTCATTCAAAGCTGAAAATGCGTGCCTTACTTGTTCTTCATCTAATTTGGGCCAATTGTACTCAAGCCAAGTATGTGGGCTATAAAACATAGAATTATTAATAATAACCAGGCCTAATCGTTTCTCTAAAAGCTTTACTAAATTATTCTTTGTAAGTTCATTAAACGTAATATCAAGTAATTTAAATACACGCCCCCATTTTCTTTGACGAAGATTTGTACGGTTTTCTAAATTATGTTTATCACTTTCGAATGTTCGCATAAGATAAATGGTTGCATCAATATCGTTTGGTTTTTTATCCAACTTCGCAAGTGACATCAAAAGCGGATCTCGTTGAAGTTCATAGTAGTTATATATTTCTTTAATTATATCCAAGCTTTTCTGACTATAAAAATTTACTTCTCCCATAATGATAAAAATTTTTTTAAAAATATTTAATATCTCAATTGCAAGAAATGGAAGTTCATCTTCTGTAGTTACTATGGTGAAATCAATATCGCTTAAACCTGGAACAAGATCCTTCGACTCATAGCTATTTCTAGCCCAAATATGTGTTGAAGGAAAACGCCATTTCCAAAAAGAGCAAATCACGTGAAAAACAATTTTATAGATAGCAATTCCAATAAAATGAAGAGGCGACGACTGAGCAAATATTTTGATTATTGTTTTTCTAAGAATATTCATTAATCTGCCAAGTCTTCGAAAAAATAGGGATAAGATTTTTTAATGTGATGCCAATTATTTATCTCACCACCACCCAAAGCCTTCATATATAAAGCTGCAACCATAATCATTCGATGATCATCTGGTGCATCGTAATGTTTTGAGGAAGTGTTACCTTCGCTATGCTCCGTTGTAATAGAATCTTCTGTGACTTTATTTTCTCTTTCAAAAAGATTTAAAATTTTCTTCATTTCTTCAAGTCGATCGCATTCCTTATGCTTTAAGACTTCTAGGTGAGTCAAAACTCCAATTTCTGACGAAAATGAGTTAATAAAACATAATGTTGGAACTAAATCAGGAAAACCAGAACAATCTCCACTCCATGCTTTTAACGAGTCAGCTTTTAAGACTTTTAATGAAGTTTTAGTTTCGATAACATTAGCACCCATTTCTTTTAATAAATCGATGAAAATTGAATCAGGCTGGAGTCGATCTCGACCAGTATAGTTTAAAATTTCGACTTCTCCACAAAGCGCAGCAAGGGCGATTGGGTAAGATAAGGAGCTAAAATCTATAGGTATCTTCCAATTTGAAGTTTTAGCTTGCTCAATACAATCATTTGTCATTTTAAAATAATCTTCGGATGCTTTAAGATTTGTCGGATTAACTGTCCCACCCCATTGACTCAATGTCATCGCTAATGCAGAAGCAAATTGTGTTGAGCGACTCGTATCGACATCTATAATTTCAAGCTTATGCTTAACTGGTCCAGTAATTGTCATCCAAGTATCTTTTGAATTTAATTCAACGTTTATACCAAGCTGCTTAAGAGGTTCAATCATTTCCTGCATAGGTCTTAAGCGCATGTGACCTTCTGGCTCAAGATGGTAGGTCTTTGATCCAAGTGCTAATAGACCAGCGAGAAACCTTGTTGTAGTTCCACCATAACCACAGTCTACCCTTATTGTGTTATCAGCATTTAATTTTTCACAATCAGGGAATGAGTTTTTAACAATAACTGTATTTTCGATCATTGTGATCTGGAGTCCAATCTTATTTAATGACTGAATCATATCCATGACATCACTTGAATTCGGAACATTTGTTAGTGTTATTTCTCCTGGTGTTATAGCTGCCAAAAACAACATTCTGTTGGCCCTAGACTTTGATGTAGGGATATTGATTTTTTTATTATAAGTTGATTGAGGTTCAATTCTCAGTATTTTATCAATCGAAGGAAATCGCACACATATCTCGCATTTTTGTTTTAAAGATTTCTTTTATTTTTGATAAATCATATTCATTGACAACGACTTCTTTTGTTTCGTTGACTATTATTAATTCTATTGTTTTTTGTGTGAGTATTTTTTTATCTTTTGTTAGGACTTCAAAAAAATCATCAACATTTAACTCTTGTTTAATTGGGTTTAACAGAGAGTCTTCAATATTTAATAATTTTATCATTTTTTTAAGTTTTTCAAGTTCTTCATTTTGATCGAAAAGCTTGAAAATAATTGCAAGACCCCAAAGTACTGACTCCCCATGAGATAGTTTATATTTCCATTCAATAGCATGACCAAATGTATGACCAAGATTAAGAACTTTTCTTAGTCCTAATTCAAATGGATCTTTTGTTATAATATCAAGCTTGACTTGCGCACATGCCTTCATCAATTTAATCATTGATGTTTTATTCTCTATAAGTTGATAAATTTTATGGTCAATGTAAGCATATTTTAAGAGTTCACCATATCCACTTAGTATTTCTCTTGTTTCAAGGGTTGATAGAAACTCATCACATAAGAGAATTTCTGAAGGTTGATGAAAATTGCCAATAAGGTTCTTACCGTATCGACTATTAACAGCAACCTTTCCACCAATAGAGGCATCTATCTGCGAAAGAATGGTTGTTGGGATAACAATCCACTGAATTCCGCGCAGTAATGTGGATGCGACAAATCCAGAAACATCGCTTAATGCTCCTCCGCCAATTGCAACTAGGACTGTCTTTCGATTTACTCCGCGTTCAATGAAGAACTCTACTGCCCTCTCCCACTCAGCAAGATTTTTAGCGTTCTCTCCTTGGGGAAATGTAAACCATTTTTGATTGTTAATCGATTTTAAAGACTCAAGTTCTTTGGCATAGATTCTCTCTACGTTTGAATCGGCACAGATAATCAAATCAAGGTTTTTGCTCTTGATATAGGTGCATATTTCCTTAATCGAAGCAAAGTCTTTTATATCACTCATTCGCTAGCCCATAGGCTTTTTGTCTTAGGTAATGATCTGCTAAAACAAACTTTACCATTGCTTCAACAACTGGAATTGCTCTAGGAATAATACAAGGATCGTGTCTTCCTTCTTTAGCTTTTTCACCAATCGTAGAGGTTGGCTTAAAAACGCAGTTCATTAAGATCCTTTCACCGTTACTAATCCCGCCTTCAATGCCACCAAAGTTTTTAGCATCAGCAGAAACGACGGAACCAGGTAAATCTGCCATCTTTTCACCGAGTCCAAAAGAAAAGGCGACGCAAGCACCGATCGATAGAATTCCTTTGGCAAGATCAGCTTTTAATTTATCAAAAGCTGGCTCCCCTAATCCAACAGGGCATTGATCGACAATTATTGAGACTCGACCTCCGCAAGATTCACCATCTTTTTTGAGTTTAAGCAGGTAATCTTTTATCTTTTCCTCATTTTCTAAACCAGGAAAATGGTAGTTATCAAATTTTTGTTTTTTTAGATCTTTTATTTCGCCAGTGAATTCGAAGTCACCCATTTTTGAGATATAGCCTTTTACTAAAACATTCGGAATGACAAGACTGGCAAAGTAGCCACCAATGACTCTTGCAAGAGTTTCTCTTCCACTTGATCTTCCGCCACCACGATGATCGCGAATACCATACTTATGCATGGTTGTTTTATCAGCATGACCAGGCCTGTAATTTTCTTTTAACTTGTTATAGTCCTGACTTCTTTGATTGGTATTTCTAACGATAACGGCAATTGGTGTACCCAGCGTTTTACCATCCATGACACCAGATAAAACTTCGGCCGTGTCAGGCTCTTTTCTCGCTGTAGTACCCTCAATTTTTCCTGGAGCTCGCTTATCTAGAGCAGCCTGCAAGTCACTTAATGAAAAGTCTAAACCTGGTGGGACACCATCGATAACTACGCCCAACGCCTCTCCATGAGATTCGCCAAAACTGGTCATCGAAATCATTTTCCCAAAGCTGTTTCCGCGCACATAAACTCCTTAAATTTCACTCTATTATAGCAAGAATTGAAGGATTTAATGCGAGGTGAAATCTTGCCTAAGACTATTTTAGTCAGATTAAAGATCGATGGTTTTCATGAGAAAATCTGGAAGTCGACCAGCTAAAGCTTGTGCCTCAAGTGTTAGATTAGCTAATGCCTTTCTAGAATTAAGAACTAAGCGTTGATCACCAATCAATTGCTCTTCTGCAGATATCAATTGATCAAGATCAACTCGGCCTTTTGAGTATAACAAAGTATACGAGTCGAGTGCTTTTTGCGCTAACTGAACTCTTTGGCTGGCATTATCTAGATTTTGCGCCAAAAGTTTATGTCTCTCGCCTAAAGTAGCTGCCGTGTTAACTAAAACCTCATCCCAATTTTTGACATATTTTTCAAGCATTTGCTTTTGCGTTCTAACTTTAATGAACTCTGCCTCAGAAGCATTATTTCCTAGTGGAAGACTCACTTGTAGAGCGATTGTTTTCTCATCATTATCTTGTGTTAAGTATCCACCTGAAATGGCCTTAGAGCTTTCGACTTCCCAATTATTAGTTCCATAAGAAGTCACAAGTTTAATATCAGCTGAATTTTTTTGCTTTAATGATTTTGTTTTTTGACCAAGAGCCTCAAGCCTTTTGATCAATAATTGTCGATCGACGTTTTGCTTAAGGTGCCAACCAATCCAAGGTTTGGTCCAGTCGATTTGGATACTATTTTTTTTGAAACTTAACTGAGTTACATTTATTAAAACGATCTGTCCGATCTGCTCACGTAGCTCCCACAATCTATGCTCAACATCTCTAAGAGCACTCTGTCTTGCGAGTAAGTTTTCCTTTGCTCTGTATTCATCAACTTTTTCACGAATACCGTCACGAACTTGATTTTTAACGTATTTCAAACGTTTTTCTAATCGTTTAATTGATGCTTTCTCGAGAGAGATCTGTTCATTTAATGTTGATCCTTCAACATATAATACGGCCAAAGTAAGCAATTGCTCTTTTTGCTCTAAGGTTAATTCTAATAAACCAACTTCATTTTCGAGCTCAAGAGCTTCAATATCTTTTTGCAAAGAACGGCCTAAAAAGTTTTGTCCAAGGTCCTGTGTGTAAATGAGTTTTTGTTGAAAAAGATAGGATTTAGAAAAGCTTGATTTTGGATCGAGCTGGCGATACTGATTAACAAAGGCGAGCTCGCCTCCCCAAAGAAATGATTTGGATAATGAAAGCTCGTTTGACCAAGCAGTGTTAGCAGCAACTAGTGAAAATGGATCACGTTCAAAATTAGAGTCAACGAAACTTGTTTCAAAATTTAGTCTTAAATCTAAATTAGAATTTAAGATGGTTAAATTCTGTTCATTGGTTACGACTTTAACTCTTGAGTTTTCAAGTGTGAGGTTATTGCTAAAAGTGCTCTTGATAAGTTCTCTTAAACTAGCTTGAGCTTCGACGCTAAATAAGAAAACAAAAGTGATGAATAAAGTTTTAATCATAGGGCGATTTATCACGCTTTGAGCTACTTGACTATGCTATCGACGTAGTGCATAAATAGCTTCGGGAGAAAGACGGATTATCGCTGGCATCTTCGGATGCGGGAGGAAAGTCCGGACACCATACAGCAGCGTAGCGGGTAACGCCCGTCCATCGTGAGATGAGGACAAGTGCAACAGAAAGGATGTATAGGCGCTTAGGCGTGCTATAGTGAAATCAGGTAAACTCTACGTGGTGCAAATCCAAATAGGCTTGCGCTTAGGGCAGCTGGTCCAAGCAAGCGGGTAGGATGCTTGAGGGTCTAAGCAATTTGACCCCTAGATGAATGATAGTCCTCTGACAGAATCCGGCTTAAAGTCTTTCTCCCTTTTTCAAACTTTGGCACCGATCGTGCTTATTACTATTACATGAAATTGAATTTGACCTATTTTAAGACATTTACACTGTCTATATTTTTGACACTTGTCTTCTCCTCGTGCGGAAACAAGAAGGCCAGCACGAGCCTTACGTTAAGCTATAACGAAAACGGTTTAATAGTCTCTTCCATCATTGCTGATGAGACCCCCTTGCACAGTGGAGAACAGGCCTATATACCAGGAGAGCGCCTGCTCAGCACAAATTGGTCACAATCCTATCCCTACAATTCCGCCCTTCCTCTTGTTGGTAACAATCCCCCACCTGTCGGTTGCGCCAATACCGCAATCGCTCAAGTGATGTATTACTTTAAAGACAAAATTAAGCCTAGTGGAATCTATAAAGGAAAGCTTCATGATAAGGAAGCTTGGGCCGATTTCAACACCCCAATTCATTGGGACCTTATGCAAAGCAATCCATCCGAACATCAATTTCAAGTTCAAAATGATGAGCTAGCTCTGTTATTTAAAAATTTAGTTATCGTTAACAAAACTTCGCTAGCGACCTCTGAAAGTGGAGGCTCGGGAACAACTGATCAAAACCTGATGCATGCAATTAAGCATTATCTTGGTTATAGTTCTAACTTAGAGGTTTTAAGTGCTAGCACTGATCAATTAATATCAAGTGGAATCGAGCAACGACTGATCAATAGTATTAATAATAAAACACCAGTGATTCTTTCAACACAAGGCTCATTGGCGCATGGACTCATCATTGATGGCTACCAAGTTAATAACGATGAAGTTCTATTTCATCTTAACTTTGGCTGGAATGGACTACATAATGGTTTCTATAATTTAAATCAGCCTATCACAGTAAAAGAAAAATTCACTAAACCAGATGGTTCAAGATGGGAAAGAACTCTTGAATCTAGCGACTTTTCTTTTTACTTGAACTTGAATCCATGTACAGATGATTGTAGAAAGTTTAACGAGCAAGGCGATAATCTTTCTAATCATACGATAAGTGGAAATTTGTATAACGTTTTTGACGAAGACTACTTCGGGCCTTTTGCAGCATCTGACAAAGTCCAAGTCAACTTAGACTTCAGGGCAAAACCCTTTTACGTATCTGCCATTAATGAATACGGCGAAGTGATTGCTGAAAGTAACTCGACTTTTTCTTTTTCAAGTTTGATCCCATACAGGATAAGAGTTTCACCTAAGTCGGCTCAAACTAATTCTTACTATCCAAGAACTTCTGATTACAGTTTCAATATTCTTGCGAGCGAAGTTTTTACAACCACTCCAGAACAAGATATTCAACTTTACCTTAATACTCAATCACTATCACTTAATGATTCAAAAACCATTAGAGTACTCTCCAATAGTTATATTCCACGTAATCTTCAAATTATGGTTGAAGGTAAAGCGTTAAATGATGATTCTTATAAAGTAATAAATAACTTAATCGTTTTTAACCCAGAATCATTTGTTAAAAATAAAGTTTACCAAATGAAGGTTACCTTAAAAGATGAACTTCACTTCTACTCATCTTTTAAAGTCGAAATTATTCATACTGCTGAAGATTTATCCATTGGCTCAAAACAAGTGCTTCGTGGCCAGTTTAGTTCTCAGAATGGAAAGATTACTTTCAGATCTGTCCTTAAAGGATCATGCGAAATAAAAGGAGATAGAGGCTTTTCTAATCAAGGATTTTTTATTAATTTCGATCATCGAGGATTCACTGAAGTCTATCAAGATACTTCAGATCTCGATTTGAATATCTATACGATTGAAGCTTCATTAAGTTCTGGTACTGAGGCGTATGTGTATAAACCAAACAACAGTAATTTTAGTATTGAAATCCATTGCAATAATTCTAATTATACTTTTACTGATTTAATTCAAATTCTTTAGAAGTAAAATGAATAATCTAGACCAATACGATTCCAGCGAAAGACTAAAGATCGCTGAGAAGAAGCTTCATTTTCGACAGCTTGAGTTCGCTTAAGAGCAGAGATACCAAAACTAAACTTCACTCCAAAATGGCTTGAGTCAGACAAGAGATAATTTACTGATGTATCTGCCCTAGCCCCAAAACCTGCATAATCCTCAGATCGAAGTTCTTCTTGTAATGTATGATAAGTAACATAACCGTGCATTGTTTCGAAGACTCTATTAAAACCAAATAAATCAGAAAGGTGACGAGATCTTAAAGAAGCACCAACACCTAAATATAAATATTTTTCTTGAGCCACATCTGTACGTTGAAAGTTACCTTCAGAGTTTGCACCACTTGTCGCACTTGAGTTTGATCCAACTGTTCCAAAGTCAGCTGTTCCTTGACCAATAACTGTTTCAAGCCAGTAATGACCAAGGTTGTAGGCAAATTGGAACTCATAATCTGTCATTGTTCCAAATTCAGAAGGAACGAGCGCAGAATAATAAGCCAACGTTATTCTTTTTGCGCCTTTGATTTCAATTTTGTCAGTTTCTTTTGGAGTATATTCAGCAATGAAGTTCGACTTCATATAACTTGAAAGCTCAGACTCTTCTTGTTTTTCAAGTTCAGTTTTATCTTGGGCATAGATAATATTTGAAATGCTAAAAATTGATAAAATCAAAAGAAGCTTCATAGGCACCTAAAGGGACGAGTTAAAATTAAAGTAGAACGAATGAATCATATCTGTTGCAGAAATACCTTGCAACTCTCGTCTTCTAGGATCTCTTGAAAAGTCATTAATATAACTAACTGAGAAATATTCGCTAAACTTCCAATCTGCGCTAAAGACTGAGCTCAGATGCGTCATACTTGTATCTATTCCAAGAGAGCCAGTCTCCTGCATTGGTCTAAATAGAAACTCATATTTTAATGTTAATTTTTTATCATAATATTCAGAGGCAGCTCTAAGTCTAAATGTATGCCTCAACCCAACCTGTGACCTCGTCTCAAAAGTTGAGCTTGATAGTGGGTAATCAGATTTTTGATAATCAAAAGTTGGCACATAACTAACATCAACATAAGTCCAAGGAGCAGCAACTTCAATGAAGTCGTATTTTAATCCAATAGGCCCAACATTGACGTGAGCGCGTAAAGGATAAGCCTCGCCTTGTTGTCTTTTTTCAAATGTTGCATACGAAAATAATGATGACTTATCACTAAGCTTAAGCAGATCTATATTTAGATTTGCTTTATGTTCTTGAAAGGTAAAACTTTGACCACTTAACTGTTCGCGATATTTTCGTGACTCAATCTGATAATCAAATGAAAGTTCTCTAAGTCTCGAAGTTGTCGCTTCGGTTTTAAAACTTATGTTTCGCTCTCCACCGACTCTTCTAAAGCTCGCTGGCGAAAGACCGGCTTTAATTTTCCAGCCTGTAAACAGGGGTTGAGATTCATCGACATAACCATCGATTTCAGCGGTGATACGCTCCTGAGCTTCCTGAATTGCAGTTTTTCCTCCTTCAACTTCAGTGTAGCGTGAAGTTTCATTCAACTGCTTGGCATAACGCTCTTCTTCGGGATCTTTAAAGGTATCATCTTCTGGTCTTACGTATTGTGTTTTTGCAAAACCTTGAAGCCTCTGCGTCTCCATTAAGACTAGATTCATTTGCTGACGCTCTTCAATTGGGAGCTCATGTGGTGCAGATGGTTTTAGTAAGACAGGAAAGGCGTAACTAATCGGTTCATATTGGTAATAGAGTGCCCACTGTGAAACATCGGGTAAAACCTGAATAGCAATGGCGCGGCCTTTAAATCGTCCTTCTTGCATAATGCGAACGAACTCTCCTCTAAAGATAGCATCAGCCCCACCACGTGAAACAACCATTTGCTTATCTGCAAGGTTAAGAACATTAACTTCAATATTTTCACCACGCACTAATCCGAGTGCAACACTCGGGATTAACGTGAGCATTAATGCAATTTTAACAATCATATTAAAATCATAACCGATCAGATTCTTCGGGGGAAGGTACGAATATAGGTTTTGTGGCTTGGCGGGCTAAAAAGGCCGTATCAATTTTTAAAAGGCCATCAGTTTCTGTTCTATAGATCTGCCAAATTGAGCGAGATTCACTAATTTGAATACATTCTGCTCTAAAACCCTTTTGATCATGAGTCCAAAACCAAGCATGATCGCCTTTGGCGACACCGTCTTCGTACCCTTTGTTAAATAGCATTGTATCTTGCTGCTCAGAGACTTTTAGGACACTTCCAATCATTTGCCATGATTTTCTTGGACCCATTTCTTGAGCGAAAGAGCTAAGACTGTGAATAAATAAAAGTAAAACAATAAAGCGCATGCTTTATTTTAAACCATCTGCAATTTTCTTAAAATCTTTATTGTGACAGAGGAAAAGTTAACCGCCTTAAGGTCGAGCTCATACATATCAAAACCCTTCAAATCGCTGGAAACGACAATATTTTCAAATGAGTATTTTGTAATACCTGATTTAATTCGCATCAACTCTTTTGGAAGCTTTCCCTTCCATTCAGGATATCGATCAAAACCTTTTTCAGTACTTTCTAAAACAAAAGTTGGTAGATCGATTTGACCAGAAAGCCATTCTCCATCTTTTCTCAAAACACCGGCTAAATTGCCATTTTTATCAAAGTGAATAACTCGAACTAATTTTATTTCAAAGCTTTCCTTAACTCTATCTTCGTCTTTTAAACGAGGAAAAGCTTTTGGTTCCCCTGAAATTCTTGCGATACAATTCTCACTCATCGGACAATTTAAACAATCAGCTACGCGCGCCTGACAGTAGACTCTGCCTAAATCCATTAAAGCTTCATTAAATTCTCTTGGTGAGATATTTTCATGAATTAACGAGTCTTCAAAATAAAGACGTCTTACTTCTTTTTGAAGAGCTATTCCTTTAAAATCACCTAACCCAAATAAGCGAGAAAGAACTCTTTCAATATTGGCATCAACGGCTATTTCGGCTTCATTCATACCAATCGAAATTAAAGCACTGGCCGTATAATCACCAATTCCCGGAAGCTTTTTTAATTCATCAAATTCATGTGGAAATTGATTTGATCCCATAGCAGATATTGCGATAGCGGCCTTTCTTAAATTCCTTGCTCGTCGATAATATCCAAGACCTTTCCATTCAATACAAACCTCATCCTCACTTGCAGCAGCTAGAGACTCAATGGTTGGAAATCTTTTTATAAAAGGAAGGAATTTATTCATGACAGTTGCAACAGTTGTTTGTTGCAACATAACTTCTGAAACTAAAGTTCCGTATATTGAGCGTTGCCTGCGCCAAGGAAGATGCGAGTATTCACGTTTAGACCAGGCAATGAGAGATTGGAAATCCATGAGCTAATATACTTACACACATTGTTTTTTGACAATACTGACGTAGCTCTCTAAATCTTTGACAGACGTGCTTTTAACACCTGAACCATGATAAATGGCCCCAATTGAATCTAAATAATCTCTAAGTTCATGATTGAGTTCATCTATATCTGTCACGATGAACAAATACTTGGCTTCAGAAGCCTTGATCCACTTTATAAAGCGCTCAGTATCATTCGTTCCATAATTTTGACAAAGACCTTCGTTGGATCCAGATAATTTTATTGAAGTATCGTAAGTCATAACAGACAACTTAGAAGCGCTACATTGATCTTGCAGTTTCTCTACAAAGCTTCTTCGAACGCAGCGAGCAGGATCCGAAGAGTAGTCCATCTTTCTAAGTGAAGAAGAAGTATCAATCCAAATCTCAACTTCACTTGTTTTTTGAATTTGTTTCTTAGCCTTACCACAGAAGATATCAAAGTATTCGCCTTCACGGCACTCAACAAGATTAACTTCATCACTATTAAAGGTTTTGTATTCTAATCTTGCAGGTTTTTCATCAATCACTTTTGAAACAGCATCGTCTGGAATAAAGCCTAGTTGCGGATGAAAGCATCCGTCGCCAGTTTTGATACATTCATCTTTAAAGTCATTAGCTGAAACTTTGCCAAGTGATGTCCAATTTCTTTCAATAGATGATGTAGCAGTAGGTTCAGATAAAAAAACAACTTCCACTTGGCCAGGAGCTGCCAATGCATTAAAGGAGAATAGTAAATACAGTTGAAATAAAAAGTACTTCAAAGATCCATGCCCTTTTGTCTTAAATAGCTAATAACGTTTTTACCTAAATCCACAATCAAATCTCTTCCATCACTATCAAGGTTTAAAAAATCTGTTAAAAAAGCCTTTTGTCTTGCAGATAAGTTTTGAAGTCTCTCGCGCAATGTTCCTTGAGAATTCCTTGCGCCTTGATCTGCTTGAAAACTTATCGTTCTTTGTTTTCCACCAACATTTATTTTTGCTGATGCATTCTTTTGTGCTGTTCCCGAAGTGCCAAGAGCATCTAAATACTCATCATCATCTAAGGGTTGCTCTTCTTCTAAATCACTTGGCGCGGGACCAGAACCTTCTGGCATCGGCGCTCCAGCAGCTTCTTCTTCGCGGTAAAACTTCACCAAACGAACGAAGTGCTCTGTATATTCCTCTTCGACAAATTCAATAATTTCGTGAAGTGGGATGGCCAATTTAGCGACAATTTTCGCAATAAGCTGAGCATTGAGTTCACTGGTCTTTAAGTTAAGAAATCGGCTCATGGTTGAAACACCAATATTGGTGATGTCCGCCAGATCCTTTTGAGTCATCGGCCCACGTATTTGCATATACTTACGGACGATTCCCAGGAACATTTCTAACTTATCTCTATTAAACTCAGCCATGCTGGACCTCCGGTCCCAATTTAAGGCCCTATAAACCCTTAATTATCCTATCGGATTGCAAAATAATTTCTTTATGCAATTTTATATCTTGACGCAATTTGTCAAATATGGCATTATGCAATTGAGAGTTGCAACAGACTTTCAAAACGCACAGGGTCGGAGGATAAATATGCACACGTTAACAGCCTTCATCGACACCATCTTTGAGAACGCTAAAAATGATTCAAATTCAGCTTGTGAGAGCTCGACCACAAGGAAAGGGTCACAGTTCGAAGTTATTGAAAATGAAAGGATTTCTAGCATAACTCTTGAAGGTTTAACGATTTCTGGCTCTCTCTTCTCTCTCACCACCTTCGTAGGCGTAACCTTCGATTCCTGTGCCTTTTTTGGTTCGAAATTTGAGAATTGCGAATTTGTGAATTGCAATTTTATTAATTGCAGCTTCCAATTTAGTGAAATTACACACTGCAATTTTAAAGCAACAACGTTTAAAAATATCCTATGGGATTTCACACCAGTTAAGCGCTCGAAATTACAAGAGTGCACAATGGATGGGTCATCTTCATACTATTTGGCGAAGCACGACTCTTATTTAACTCAATGTTTTGATCTTCCAACTGAGTGGGATGAAGTCCCACCTGATGAAGAGGATTTTATTGAGGAGTCAGGCTTCTTCTCGCAACTCCTTGGAAAAGCAGCTTAAGTCTTACTGACACTATATCCCTCAAGTATTTTAAGGACGGCATTGTCAGGATTAACCTCGCCCGCATCGTGAAATACTAACCTTCTCGGCCAGATCCAGGGAGATGGATTTCCCCTGGTCCCATTCTCGCAACTTCACTGTTGCTCACCCCCGCACCCTAGGTTCGCCTAGGGTGTATTCTTTTTCTCAAGAAAATCCATAAAAACACCGATTTAGAGTTATTAAAGAGGTGAATTCATGCGAAGTCTTACGCTTGCTCTATTTTTATTTTTTAGCTTCGGCCTTTACGCCCAATCAACGATGGAACCTACATCAAGTAATCAAGGCTCCTTATTAGATGCCATGAGTTCTTTATCTTTAGGTGATCAAACTATTGATCAAGATAATAGAGATCAAGAAGCCGATGATTCCGACACATGTCTTTGGGGAGGATGGCTTTCAACTAAAACGGAAACGGGTGAATGTCAGGCTGCCTTTCTTCAAAGCGTCTATAACGATCCTTATATTAAAAACTTTGGTCCAACCTATAAAGCTGATCTTAGATGTGGTGCAGCCAGCCTTTATCGCTGTAACCCAGTTATCTTCGGACAAGCTCCTAGTGGTCGCGACGCTAAAGGATACTGTGTAAGTATTCCTTCTCCCGATTCCGCACTATTAATGAGTGCATGTAAAACAGCAGCGGCCGAGCATTCACAAGAACATTTAGAGCAACTCAAAAAAAATCCAGAGCTTCTAGCGAACTATATTGCTCAATCTGCAGAGATTGCACTTCAATGTCGTCAAGGAGGAACCAACTGTAATGAATTTATTGAAGCCGTAACAAGTGAAGTAAAACCTGCTCTTAGTTGTCATCAAGCTTCTGCCCTATTTCCGTTTATGGGCGGAACAATGTCTTCAAGCAATTTATCGATGATCGATCAACTCACCGGAAGTCTTGGTTCTGAATATAATACTTATGTTGAAAATCTACTTGAAAATCGTGAAGCTGCTTTAACTCATAACCGCGGTATTCTCGATCAGGCTATTGCTCAATATTCTTCTTCTGATGAAGTGACAAGAATGCAGGCAAGATTAAGAAATCGTTTTAAGGTGAAGCTTGATAGAAACAGAAGAGTTGTCGGATCAAAATTAGCTACCAGCTCAATTGGTCGCTGCCTTATGTATGTTAAGTTTGGCTTAGTAAGTGGTGGCTTTATGCGCTACCCAGGAACAAGACACGCTAAAGACTTTGGACCAGTGCTTAGAAATTCAGGCTTTACCAACTTGATGGATACACCAGGTTTTGAAGCTATCACTCCTGAAAACGCTCCAGCTGGAGCTGTCATTGTTTACCGTGGCGGAGAATCCGGTCATATTGAAGTGAAAATGGATGATGGAAAGTACGGCAGTGACTTTGTAAGTAGTTCTCCAATTTCAGCAAGAACAAGTCGTCGAGTGCCAATTGGAATCTATGTTAAAATTCCAACTACTATTGATGGACTAGTTGAGGTACCAAATGAATAAAATATTTTTTATCGCTTTTCTATCATTTAGCTTACCAGTTCTTTCAATGTCACAGACTGTGACTTTAAAAGAAGTTCAGGCCATATCAACACCTAAAGATCTAAATGGTGTGAAAGTAAGCTATGACATACTCGCTTCAGCGATTCAGGAGCTTGAGAAAAAACATAGTGATGAACTCGCTATTGCTATTCTTAAAGGATACGCCTCTGTCGGGAAAAAAGATCCCAGCTTTGTAGGGATTGAAGACTTTGCGCCGTACTTTAAAAAACATTCCAAAAAGATGAAAGAGTTGGCCAAAAAGAATCTTGATCAAAAAGAATCAAAAGAAATGATGATGGCCCTAGAATCGATGTCTGAGAATGTTGGTCTGGGTAACGATCCGTCAGTTAAGAAATAATTAAGGGAGTCGGTAGAAACAACCTACTGACTCTGTATTTCTTTTTGATGCCGAAAGAACAAGCTGACTAACCTCTACTGCATTTCGAAGACCAATCAATTCATCTGAAAGTCTTGCGTCTCGATAAAAACGCTGAATTTCTTCTGAGAGCTCAACCAACATAGCGTTCGCTCGTTTAAGGCGATCACCAGAACGAGTCAGTCCAAGGTAGTTCCACATTGTTTGCTTTAACGTCATCCAGTCTTGAGCTGTTAAGGCGCGATCAACTTGCAGATGGCCATCTTTCCAGTCTTTGATTTGAGTGAAGTCATAAGTTTTTTCTTGAGGTAGTGACTCTAGAATATTTTCAGCAGCGATATAGCCAAAAGTTAAACCTTCAAGCAGCGAAGTTGACGCTAGTCTGTTGGCTCCATGAAGTCCAGTACAAGCAACTTCACCAACGGCATAAAGACCTTTTAAATTAGTTTTGCCGCTAAGATCTGTTTTAACTCCACCACATGTGTAGTGAGCAGCAGGAACAACTGGGATTGGCTCTTCCGTCATATCAACATTTTTAGAAAGACAATGTTCAAAGATAGTTGGAAATCTTGAGCGTACCCAATCAGCATCTTTATGAGTCATATCGAGGTAAACACATTCGTGTCTGGTCGCAATCATTTCTTCATGAATAGATCTTGCCACCACATCACGCGGAGCGAGTTCTCTATCGGGATGGTACTTAGACATGAAGGCACGACCTTCAGAATTAACTAAGACTCCCCCCTCACCGCGAAGAGCTTCTGAAATTAAGAAACGTCGATGAGAACTTTTATCAAAAAAAGTCGTCGGGTGAAATTGGATAAACTCCATATCAGTAAAAATAGCACCCGCACGTTTGGCCATCGCGTGACCATCTCCTCTCGCCCCTTCAGAATTTGAATGGTTGAGATAAAGTGCTCCGATTCCACCAGTCGCTAAAATAGTAACTTTAGCAATCGCTTTAGCGGTCATGCCCGTTTCTTGATTAAATACGTAGGCACCAAGAACACGCGGTTCTTCATAACGTTGTTGAATGCGCACACCATGGTGAAGAGGTGTCAGTAGATCGATGGCCGTATGCCCCGTTAAAAAAGTGACATTAGGAAATCTCTTTTTATCATTCAAATAATTGAGCATTGATACTTGAATTTCACGACCAGTAAAATCACCCTGATATAAAATACGAGATTTCGAATGGCAGGCTTCCATTGTGAAATTAAGATCACCATTTTCACTACGCTGAAAATTAGTTTTTGCTTTTTTAAGCAGCAGATCTTCTAAAATTGCACCAGAGCGGTCTTGTAAAATCTGAGCCGCTTCATAAAGGCTCGTGCCAGCTGAAGCCTTGAAAATATCATCTATTAGACTTCCCTCACCTTCTTTTGGTGAAGAGTTATCATTTCTCTCGTAAATGATTCCGCCTTGGGCCCAAAATGTATTAGAGATTTTCGGATCTTTTTCTCGAGTTAGAATACCAACCTTAATGCCTGATTCACCTAGACGAATCGCGCTTGCTAAACCAGCGACTCCACTACCAATGACAAGGGCATCAAATTGATAACTACTCATACTCTTGATCCATATTTTAATGACAGATCAACCGCTGGAGCACCGTAGGTCAGTGAACCAATACTGATAAAATCAACTCCATCAATGGCGTAATTTTTAACTGTATCAAGATTAATTCCACCAGAAACTTCAATCGTTGTATCAGACTTTTTCTTTTGAATCGCTTTAGCTACTAATTCAGGCGAAAAATTATCAAGCATAATATGCTTAACACCCATTTCTAGGGCCTGATCAAATTCTTGCAGATTATGAACTTCTAACTCTAAAGGAGTGTAACCAGCGTTAAGTGATTTAAAAAAATCAATCGCCGGAGCGACACCGCCAAAAAATGATTTATGATTATCTTTGATCATCCACATATCCGTCGGGCCATAACGATGATTAAAGCCACCGCCAGAAACAACGGCATATTTTTCAAGGCCTCGAAGACCTGGTGTGGTTTTTCTTGTATCTAGAATTTTAACATTGCTATCTTTTACTGCCTCAACAAAACGCTTTGTGTGAGTCGCAACAGCACTTGCTCTTGCGAGTAAATTAAGGGCAACACGCTCACCCGTCAGGGCCACGGCAAATGGTAGGTTCAGTTTTATTGTTGTCGGCTTATCGAAATATCTTCCTTCATTCTCGTGGATATTTAATGAAGAGGTATCTGCGCCAAGATAATCAAAGGTCGCTTCAAACCAAGGAAGGCCACTTAAAAGCATTGGCGTTTTAACTTTGAGCTCACACTCAACCATATCCATTGGAAGCTTTGAAAGCGCTAAAGGATGTCTTGAAAAATCATCCTCTTCTAAGAATCGTTGAATATCTTTTAAGATCACTTTTTTAAACATACCCATGCCTTTATTGCTTAGCGCTTTCTTTTATCCCTTTC
>CAYGRY010000042.1:0-24252 GCA_964352405.1 uncultured Halobacteriovorax sp. | reverse complement strand
AGGCAAAAGCACAGCAGCCTATTTTAGAAAAACTACAAAAAGAACTTGCTGAAGGTAATGCAGCAAGAATGATGGATCTTAGCGAAGATGAAAAAGAAACCATCGATGATTTAAACCTAATTACTCTTAAGCCTGTTTTATATCTTTGTAATGTTGATGAAGACGCCGTTACGAATAACGGAAACGAATTTGTAGAAAAAGTTAAAGAGCATGCTCAAACAGAAAATGCAAAAACATTTATGATTTGCGGAAAGCTTGAAAGTGAAATTGCATCACTTGAAACTGAAGAAGAGCGTGCAGAATTTATGGAAGCTGCTGGGATTGAAAAATCAGGGCTTCAGGTTTTGGCTAAGTTTGCATACGACATGTTAGGACTCAGAACTTATTTTACTGCTGGTGAAAAAGAAGTCAGAGCGTGGACCTTTCATGCTGGAGATAAAGCTCCTCAAGCTGCGGGTGTGATTCATACTGACTTTGAGCGTGGATTCATTAAGGCAGAAGTTTTTCACTGTGAAGATCTTTTTCAATATGGAACAGAATCAAAAGTCAAAGAAGCTGGAAAGTTTAGAGTGGAAGGTAAAGAATATGAAGTGAAGGATGGAGACATCATGCACTTCAGGTTTAACGTTTAGTACCCTCAAGCGATTCAGTATTCTCAAGAACACTGCTAGCTGTTGCAATTGATCTTGCATTAAATGAATGCTTCATAGGTAGCTTGAAAAAATCTACATCGTTATCGAGGTAT
Source organism: uncultured Halobacteriovorax sp. (assembly GCA_964352405.1). GTDB lineage: Bacteria > Bdellovibrionota > Bacteriovoracia > Bacteriovoracales > Bacteriovoracaceae > UBA4207. The sequence continues at coordinate 23,507 of CAYGRY010000042.1, read as the reverse complement.
TTATAGAAATAGACATTTCTATAAATCAGTTTTACGTACTTTCGTGTTTCCTTGAAGGGTATCGATTCAATTATAACTAATGGGTCCGTATAAGTAAGCTTTGAACTTCTCCAGCGCTTTAAATTCCCTTCGCCAGCATTATAAGCTGCTAGTGTGAAGATTAAATTCCCGTCATACTTTTTTAGCAGGCGACTAAAATACTTGATCCCAAGCTTTAAGTTTAATTGTGGGTCAACAAGTTGATGATTTCTAACCCCACGTTTTAACTCTCGTGCTGTTGCGGGCATTAACTGCATTAAACCTCTAGCTCCGACATGTGATCTCGCTTCTGGGTTAAAAGCAGACTCTTGTCTAATTAGAGAGAGAACAATCAATGGATCAATATTGGAATTTATTGATTTAATCTGATCTAGGTATGGCTTAGGAAAGAGATATTCTATGGTAGCAGTGGAGACCGGAAGACTTCCATCTTCAAGTGCGTTATATAGAACTTTAAATGAAGTCAGGTAAGCTTTTTCAAAGTTTAAAAGCTCAGTAATATTCAGCATTGTAAAACGTTTGAAATCTTGGTCTGAAATTTCAAAATCTTTAGCTATTAATAAAGCCGTTGAAGTGGATATGTTTTTTAGGAACTCAATTTCGTTTTCAGCTAGATATCTATCATTAACTTTGATCCACATTCTTAATCGCTTTAGTGAGCTTTTAACTGGTGAAGAAAGATTGTCGATACCGATATTTGGCTTTGTGAAAGCTTTAGTTACAAACTTCTTATTGTTTAAGATTTGGTACTCACGTTGAGCCACAATGCTATAAAAACTCAAAGGATTGTTATTTAAAAGTCTCTCGTAAAGTCGTGAGGAAATATCCTTTTTGCCGTGAGCTTCAAGAGAGTAAGAAATCCAGAATTGTAGTTTTGAGCTAAGACTATCGAATCTCTTTAATAGTTTCTTTTGATCAATGAAAGAAAAGAGCTCGTTAGAGTCAGCTTTTAATACTTTTAAAAATAAAGCCTGAAATAGAGCCTCATCAATTTGATTTGAGCCCTTAGATATTCTGTTCGCGTGATTAATAACACTAGAAGCTAAATCCCATTTTTTCATATGAGAAAGTTCTCTGCCAAGCATTATAAAATTTAACCATGCCACTTGCTGTCTAATAAATGACTTATTTTGCTGTTGAAATGAAATAACTTGATCAACATATTCATTTAACTTTGCCGATTCAGCATCGGTATTTAATGCTTTTGAGATCATTGATCTAAACTCAGACTCAAACAAGATTTTTCCAGATAGACCTCTAAGTCCACTATTTTGAATATGTCCGGTAAGGTCATTGCCTATATCTAAAAGTGAAACAAGTTCTTTTTCAGCAATAATATCGAATTTGATATACGCTTCAGTCACGACACGTGAAACAAAATTATGTATTTCTGAATCTCTCTCAACTAGTTTTAAATACCTTTTAAGTAGGTGACGCTTATCTTTAAGAAGGAAAAATCTTGAATTCGATTCAAAAAATTCCTTTTCTTCAAGTGTGAGTGTTTTAAATTTTTTGCCACTGATAAGATTCTCTAAAAATCGAACCTTGCACAGAGATTGAAATTCTTTATAGATTATTTGTTCAACATTATTTTGAGCAACCCAGCTGGATACCAAACCAGAATCAGCACATAACTGGAAATATTCGGCACCCGTTTTACTTGAAGCGAGCTCTTTTGATAGTGAGTAGATAGTTTTCAAGCTTGGAAGAGAGTCTGAGCTTTTGAACTGATCTAGTTTTCTTAAGGTCCATGCATCTAAGTTTGAACGTCTTAATTGTGTTACAAAGCTGGAGATAATTTTTGCTTGGTTTAAATCAGAGGATGATGCTTCTTGATAGAATAAAGGCTTTGTTTCATCGGCATGCAAGCCTGGTTGACTGAAGATCAGTGCAAAAGATACTGCCAATAAATAGACAAAACACTTTGGCAAATTGACCTCCTATCAAGTTTGCTGGTGAATTGGAGAATTCTTACTGAAATCTCCCTTGAATTTCGTTGAGCTTTTGCCCAATTTCTTTCAAGACAACCTTTTTATCCTCTGGCACCACAAGGGCCAAATTCGAAATATAGGTTGCAACCTCGCTGAGATAGACAAAATCAGCCTTTTGCTTTTCAAGGATTGTGTCCATCGTGTCATTGTAATCTTCAGCGAGCTCATGGAAGTAATCACCCTTCCTGAAGTATAGTTTATCAGATAAATGACCTTCGCGCGCGCCCTGGAAAAACTTCATTAATTTAAAGATTGGGCCTGCAATTTTGTGTGAAAAGAAGACGCAAACGATGAATATCATTGAAGAAAAGCCTATTTGCCACAATATGAGGGTCATAATGAGGTCGTTTCGTCTCGAAGTTAATTGTGAAACCTGTTCTGGCGAGTTTTGCGCCATATAAGTAATAAAGTTATCCATCAAGTCATAAATGGCAAAGGGATAGATCAAGCTCGAGAGCAAAACCGCGAACGTTACTAAGGCACTGAACCTTACTTGGAACTTGGGATTAATTAAGTAAATTCGTCTACTATACGCCACAGTCTTACCTCGATAAAAATTATGTCAGTTTATTATAACCCGTTCATTTCACATTCCAATATATAGTTACTTTGTTTTTTCGTGTGAGAGGACAAGTCTGCTTGTTTTTGGTAAAAATAATCAAAATCGGAGCAATAAATGATCGAAAAAAATGAATTAGCCAAACTTATCTTGAATCCACAGACTGGAAAGAGTTTTTTTGACGAAAATAGACTTTTATCAGCAGCACCTAAGGATGAGTATTTTGTCGTTGAATATCAGCGTGACGGAATCACGAGCGAGCAAAAAAGAGTCATTGAAACACAAATCGTCGAGAAGTTAAAAAATGAAATTGATCCAGAAAAAATAATCGTTAAAACCGTATCTAATGCACAGGTGGCTCCTGCAGGTTCACAACCAGCGCAGCTCAAGGCGGGGCATGGTCCAGGTGTTGCTCAAAAACGAAAAGTTGCAGGTGTTTCAAAGGTCATAGCGGTTGGTTCGGGCAAGGGAGGAGTGGGAAAATCTACTGTTTCAGTAAACCTAGCTTTGGCCCTCGCAAGACAAGGTTTAAAAATTGGTCTGCTTGATGCAGATGTATACGGTCCTTCGATTCCAATGTTACTTGGAAAAAGAGATGTAAAACCTAGAGCAAGTGAAGATAAAAAAATAATTCCAGAAGAAGCTCATGGCATTAAATTTATGAGCTTTGGGTTGTTTATTAAAGAAGAAGATCCAGTCATTTGGCGTGGGCCAATGCTTGGAGGCGTTTTAAATCAATTTCTTTTTGATGTTGATTGGGGTGAGTTAGATATTCTTCTTATCGATCTTCCTCCAGGAACCGGTGATATGCAATTATCAATGGTTCAAGCAACTCAGGTTGATGGTGCGATTATTGTTACAACGCCTCAAGATGTTGCAGTACTCGATGCTCAAAAAGGTCTGAAAATGTTTGAGCAAGTCAAAGTCCCAGTTCTAGGTGTTGTAGAAAATATGGCTTCATTTATCTGTGATCACTGCGATACGGCCCATGATATCTTTGGTTCTAAGGGCGGTATTAAGATGGCAGAAAAGTTAGGAGTAAAGATTCTTGGATCAATTCCTATTGAAAAAGAGCTACGAGCAGGTAGTGACGAGGGAACACCTTATATGAGTCAATTGGGCTTAGAGGGCAGACCAGTATGGAGAGAGTTCACTTCTATTGCTGCTAATTTAGAGCTTATGCCTACGCATCAAAAGCCAAAAGGATTTATTGATAGGATTTTGAAGCGATGAGTGAAGGACTTCTTAATATATTAGAAGAACAGAGTGCCATGGGTTTTACTGGCAAGATTAATGTCTTGTTGCAAAAAAACTCACAATCATTTGCTGTTGTTCTAATGCACGAGGGTCAATTGATTCATTGTCTTGGAGCCAATAAGAGTGGGGAAAAAGCCCTATTAGATTTAATATTTCAAGATGTCTCAAGTACTTATGATTTCAAGTTGGTTGTTGAGCCTGAGGTTGTAACTGCTGAAGAAGGGATTTTTACTTGGAGCGTAAGTGATCTTAAAAAGAAGTCACGAAGTGTTTATGAAAATTATTTAAAAAATCAAAAATTACGACCACCAGAAAATCTAAAACTCGTAGTTAATGCGGAATTCATTATTTCTGGTACTGAAGTTCTTCATCATGAATTTGATGTTCTTTCGACAATTTCTGATTATAGTAGAGTTCAAGACATATATGAAAACTGCGCCCTTTTAGAGTATGAGATAACTCAGGCGCTAGTTAGCCTTCGAAAAAAAGGCGCTATTAAGGTACTGGCTGGAGGATAGATGAAATCACAACTGCATAATAAAGGTGAGCTTAAAGAGTTAAAGGTCGTTATCGAAAAGGATATCGTCGATACTCTTGAGAGAATGAGTGCAAACACTGGAATCACGCTAGACGAGCTTGTTGTTATTGCTTTAAAGCGTTTTCGTGCAAGTCACGGCGATTATGATGGCACGACTCCAAAAGCTGAGTAAAAGCCAATTCTAGCTAGAAATTGATCTAATTTTTTCACACTGACTAATATCTAGACAGTTCCAATATTGAGCCTAGCTCAACCACAACAGTAAATACAGTAACTTGCAGACATTTTGACTAGTAATTCAACAAAACCACCCATGTTGCAGTGTGGCATGGTCGTTGCAAGTTAACTCTCAAAGGCATTTTTGAGAGGATAAAATGAAAGCTTGGAAAAAGACGAAATTAACAATAGGGATGGCAGGACTTTTGTCTTTGGCCGTAGTCGCCAATGTTAATTTTGAAAAAAGTCTATATTCAGATTCATTTATGATCGACACGACATCAAGTGTTGTCTCTAGAAGGCTAGATGATTCTTTTGCTAGGGTTGTTGCTTCAGAAAAGAAAGTCGAAAAGATTGCAGTTAAATATCTAGAACTCAGCGAAGCCAATAAAGCTAGAATCAATGGTACATGGGAAGTCATGCGTGGCTTTGAAGATATCAACGATAAAGTTTCAGAGTTTTATAATAAATATAATAATCCAACGGGATCGATTGTTAAGGTCAATGTTGAAATGGCTGCCGGTGGTGTTTATGTTACAGGTGAAGAGTTTGAAAACTTCTTTTATATCTCAGATATAACAGATGAAGGAACACTTTCAATCGTTAGAAAGCTTGGCGATGCACACTTTGAAGTACTAGAAGCCAAGAAAATAAAAGTAAGCACAAGACAAATTGAAGTCGTAGCAAAAGCAGAAAAACAAAACGAGAGTGTACCAACACGCGAATATAAAAAAGGTGTTGAGCTACAAAAAGATCTCGATATGGTTATCGAAAGAGCACTTCTGCCGGAGTTATCAAAAGATGTCATCGTTGGTGACATGGTTAGTGGTAGCTTAAATTTATCAGGTGGAAATATTGAAGGCTTGAGCGCAGTTATTCGTAATAGCGAAGGACTTGAAAAAAGTATTGATATTAGTTACGCAGAAATTAAAGACGGTGGACAATTCCAAGTCGATTACATGGGTGAAATGGTTCACGGAATTATAACGAACAATGGAACAGATGCTTATCGCGTACGCTTTGCCACTGGTCCTCTTCAGGGCGCAATGCTTAACTTCATGACTTATGAACAACTCGATATCATGCGCGAAAGAGAGCAAGAAGCAAAATGGAAAGCCGAAGAAGCGGCCGCAATGAAGGAAGAGATGCCAGTAGAGAATGAACAAAGATCAACTGTCGTCGCACCTGAATTTCAAGAACAAATCAAAGAAGAGGTTGTTGAGGGCCAATATGAAGACTCAGTAACATTAATCGAAAATACAGGCTTTAACTTCTCTTCGGAAAGAAAGCCTGCTTCATTATAAGGTTTATCATGAAAAAATTTTTACCAATCCTAATATTTCTTTGGTCATTTACAGTTTTTTCACAGGGACCGATTTTTGAAGTTGACCGAAATCAAGTTCTTGAAGGGCCAGGATTCTTTAAATTAGGAATTAACACGAGAAATGAACTGATTGAGATAAAAAGTGAATCACCTTTTTTCGCTTCACCTGTGACAGGAAAAAATCTTAAAGAAAAAATGCTTGTTAACAAACTCCCAGATGGAATTGAAAATAAAAATCGCCAAGAAATTGCATGTGTCGGTCAAACAGAAGTTATTAATGGGATACTTCAGCTGGTAGAAACTGATGTTTGTGTAAAGATTGTAAGCGGTGAGCTTCTTTATAAAAAAGAAGGACTAAGCCAAGAAGAAGTACAAAAAGCTAGGTTTGATATCGATGAAGTCTTGTGGGAGCGACTGGGCGCAGATGATCTAAGCCAAAGAATTAATGATTCTAGAAGAGCCAGAGTACCTGAAAGGGAAGATCAAGGGCTCCAAGTAAGAGAAGTTCCACCTTCATATCATCATCAGCGATAAAAAAAGGCCTCTTTCGAGGCCTTCATTTTTTTAACCTAGAAGAGCTTTAAACTCTTTAGTCATTAGTGGAACAATTTCAAAAAGATCACCAACGATACCATAGTCAGCCTTAGTAAAGATTGGGGCATCAGGGTCAGTGTTAATAGCTACAATAACCTTAGATGTTCTCATCCCTGCCAAATGTTGAATAGCTCCAGAAATACCACAAGCAATATAAAGAGATGGAGAAACAGTTTTACCTGTTTGACCAACCTGCATCGCATGCGGAGCGAATCCAGAATCAACGGCAGCACGTGAGGCACCGACAGTAGCGCCAATAACGTCAGCAAGTTCGTTTAAGATTTTAAAATTCTCGGCATTCTTCATGGCACGACCACCAGAAACAATAACATTTGCTTCAGTGAGATCCAGCTTTTCAGATGCACCTTTAACGACTTCTTTAACGAAAGCTCTAATCGTCCCAGCGTCAACACTGGCTTCATTAGTTGCTCCAGCTTTTGCATTTTCAGAAGTAGGCATGCCAAGTGCGTTTGGACGAACAGTAATAAAATGTGGCTTAGGGCCTTGAATTTCTACTTTGGCCAAACACTTACCAGCAAAAAGAGGACGTGTTCCAGCAAAGCTTCCACCGTCGAAAGTAAAGTTAACAACTTCAGAAGCCATACCAGCATCAAACATTCCTGCAAGACGTGGAATCAAATCTTTGCCTGTCGCCGTTGCGCCAGAAAAAACATAGTCATAACCTTTGTCACTCATAAAATTCTTAAGAGCGTTTGACCAACCTTCTGGGGTGTAATGATCTAGCTTATCGCCTTTAAGTGAATGAATATTTTCAGCACCATGCTTAGCGAGTTTTTCTGCAGCAGCTGAGGGAATTGAACCAATAGCCGCAACATCAATAGATTGACCTGCAAGCTTTCCTAAAATTTCATAAGCAACAGACTTAACATCATCACCTTGAATTTCTGCGAGTACGAGTACTTTAGACATAATTATATCCTTACCTTTAAATTAAATAACTTTTGCTTCATTACGAAGTAGACCAACAACATCTTTTACGACGCCTGCACGTTGACCTTCTTCCATCGCCTCAAACTTTTTACCAGCTGGTTTTTCTGGAGGAAGTGAGAAGCCAGAATATTTGACTCTGCGATCTGCATCAGTAACACCAACATCTGCAAGAGAGTGTTGTGCCATTGGCTTTTTCTTCGCTTTCATAATCCCTGGAAGTGAAGCATATCTAGGAGTGTTTAAGCCCTTGTTACAAGCAACTAAGACAGGTCCGTCAACTTCATAAACTTCAAGAGATCCACCTTCGATTTCACGCTTAAGGTTTACTTTAGTTCCATTCATTTCAAAACCAACAACAACAGAAACTGATGGCATGTCTAACATTTGAGCTACAAGCTGAGGAACTTGAAGACAGTCGTCATCAATAGCTTGTTTGCCAGCAAAAACGAGATCAGGCTTTTTGCCTGACTTATCGATTGCACCTTTAATAGCTTTTGCAATCATATATGAATCTAGGTTATCACCTGCTTCAACTAATATTGCTTCGTCAGCACCCATTGCTAAAGCCGTACGTAGGGCTTCGGTGTCTTTAGAGCCACCAACGCGAACAACAGTCACAGTTGCACCAGCGTTTGCTGCTTTAATGAGAAGAGCTTGCTCAACAGCGAATTCATCGTATGGATTCATAATCCATTTGATTGAACTTGTTTCAATGAATGTACCATCAGAATTAGGTATAACTTTAGTTTCAGTGTCTGGAACTTGCTTTACGCAAACAAAAATATTCAACATTATCTCCTTGAAAAAATCTCTTTTGCTATTACTAATCTTTGAATTTGTGATGTGCCTTCGTAGATTTGAATAAGTTTGGCATCTCTCATCAGTTTTTCTACTGGATATTCTTTACTATACCCATAGCCTCCGTAAATCTGAACTGCGTCAGTGGTAATTTGCATACATGCATCCGCGGCATAGGCTTTTGCAAAAGAGGCGAGCTGTGTATTGGGCTGGTGATTATCAACAAGCCATGCAGCTTTTGTTACAAGTAATCTTGCGGCTTCGATTTTCATCGCCATTTCAGCAACCATAAATTGAATTGATTGGAAGCTTGAAATTGGTTTGCCAAACTGAATTCTCTCGCTGGCGTACTTGGCACTGTAGTCATATGCACATTGAGCCCCACCAACTGCACTTGAAGCAACCATTGGACGAGAGTGATCCAAGGTTTTCATGGCAATCTTCCATCCCTCACCAGGTCCACCGAGCATGTTCTCTTTAGGGACCTTAACATTATTAAAACGAACACCACGAGTGTCTGAACATTTATGGCCCATTTTCTCTTCCGGTTTTCCAACTTCAATTCCCGGTGATTCTTTTGGATCGACAACAATGGCGCAAATACCTTTGTGCTTTAATGTTGGATCAAGTGTGGCGTAAACAACGAACAGGTCTGCAAAACCAGCATTCGTAATCCACATCTTTTCTCCGTTTACAATCCAATGATCTCCAGCATCCTTAACGGTCGTTTTAAGTCCAGCAGCATCTGATCCGTTGCCAGGCTCCGTTAAACAAAAAGATGCAATAAGAGGCTTTTCAGTAAATGGTGTTAGAAACTTTTTCTTTTGCTGATCATTGCCACCAATAACAATTGGAAGAAGGGCAAGATCATTGGCCATGATGGCGGTATTCATACCCATGCAGCCATAAGCTAAACTTTCGGTAATAATCATCGAATCGACAGCGCAAAAGCCAACTCCACCAAATTCAGCTGGAATACAGGTATTAACAAAGCCAAGTTCCCAGGCTTTCTCAATGATATCTTGTGGAAAGGTTGCATCATGATCATACTTGGAAGCTTTGGGAATCATCACGTCTTTAGCAAACTTCATCGTCGTTTCTTTAATTTCTTTTTGCTCTGTGCTGTAATCGAAGTTCATAACTATCCCAGTTTAAAGTGACAAACCATTGTAAGGAGGCAGAGTGATCTAGGTCAATTAACATGGATTAATTTACCAGAAATTTTAGTCGATGGGGCTTGCGATGACTTCAAAATGATCAGGTATTGCATAATTGTCTAAAAGCCAGCTCTTAATTGAGAGATCAAGTAGGGGATGAACAACGAAACTGCGCTGCAAAAATCGTGGATGTGGAATTTTCAAATGATCTAATTGATAATTTTGATCTGCGTAAAAAATTAAATCAATATCTATTGTTCTAGGTCCATATTTAATGAGCCTGGTTCGGCCAAGTTCAGCTTCAATCGACATTGTTTTTTCTAACACAACTTCGGCGCTGACTTTGGGTAAATCAAAAGCCACTGCTTGATTAAAAAATTGAGGTTGATCAACATAGTCGACGGCATTAGACACATATATTCTTGAAGCTTCGTATTTACCAAAATGCTCAGCAAGCTTTAATCTTGCAAGTTTTAGTGATTCGATCGAATCCCCTTGATTTGAACCAAGTGCCAAAACTAATTTATTCATTATGAATTGTCTGGAGTCACCTTAGGCAAAGGTGTAGGCTTTGATTGAGGCATAAATTGACTTTGATAGCTTGGGTAAGCCGAGTTTTTCGGAGCTGTCGGAACTGATTTTACGCCACAACCAAGCAGTAAAAATGAAATGAAAAATAATTTAAAACTCAAGACCAAATCCAATTGCTATGAGATCTGAGCCAAGATCAGCTCTTACAAACCAGCCCGGCACAAGACGTTTTAAGGCAGTTACACCAAAAACAGGCCCAGACTTCTTTAAGGCATCGACATCATCTATTTCTTGTTGAAGCTCAGCTTCAGATCTGGAGTTTGCGTCATCTTGTTCACCTGCACCAGGTGAGGTTGCCCCAATAAGTTGATAACCAATATACGGAAGAACATAAGACTCAAACGGTGCTCTAATGGCATATTTAGCCTTGATCATAAAATTAGTTATCTTTGTATCAATATCGCCGTCTAGAGAAGGGTATCCTTTAAGAATACCTTGCCCATAAGCGGCTTCAAGAAAAATATTATCTTCGACTTGGAATGACCAGGCGCCGGTTGGAAGACTTGCTCTTCCTTCAGAGCCTGCATCAACAAAACCAAGAGACAAACTTACTAAATTATCATTTTTAAGAATTCTTTTTGATTTCTCATCAAAAGAGAGAGAGTCATCTTCTAAAACAGTAGTTTCATCAAAAAGATTGGTCTCAGCTTTAATGAGTTCGCCTGGAATGTTTCCAGACTCTGCAGAGGCAACGGGTACGTTAAAGAAGCTGTCATCTCCGCGAAGAACTTGAATCTCGCCGCCAGCGTTGAGGCTGCTCCAAAGTGAAAGGGAATAAATTTTTAAAATCTTAATACCAGCAACACCGTTCTCATTTTTTGCAACGACGGCCCTGAGGGCTCTTTTTGTGCCTTTAACTAGAGTAACGAAGTCACCCTTTGCAAATGTTTGTGAATTATTTGTAATAATAAAGATCTTCTTAGAACCAGAAATTCGATTAATTGTCTCTGTCGCCATATCAGGAAGAACAGGACCGCCTGCACTACCAACACCTAAGTCGTTGACAACATTTTGTGCCAAAATCGCAGAACAAATAAAGAATGTAGATATAATTAATAATATTCTCATATAACTTCTATAAAGAATAACTTGCACCCAAATGACTGTCTAGTATGGTCAAAAATGAGAAACAATTTCCCTCAACAATTATGGTCAATAAAATTTGGAATAATCTGCCTCATTTTTAATAAAAAAGTGTAGCAGATTAAAGAACTGATATAATGAATCCGAATATGTCTTTGTAAACAAAGGACCGGGAGAACCCATGAAATTGATGTCACTTTTAATGATTGCAGCTCTTCTTACAAGTACTGCATGTTCTAGTAAGAAAAAACAAACAGCTGCGGAAGGTCAAGGCACCGACCAAATCGCATCTTTTGGCGATGATGCAGACTTCATCATTGAATCTGATAGCCAAGATCTAATGGCCGTAGACGATGCTCCAATGACTGAATCCATTGACCCAATGGTTGAAGAGCAATTCTCTGCACCAATGGATGATGTCATGATTTCAACAACTGGCCAAATGGGTACATACACAGTTGAAAGCGGTGATACATATATGTTGATCGCCTTTAAAGTGTATGGTGATTATCGTAAATGGAAATCAGTATCAGATATGAATCCAGGTCTAAGTTCATCACAACTAAGAGTTGGTCAAAGTATTAAGTATGATATGCCAAGTCAGCCATTTGTTTGGAATCCTCAAGGAAATCCGCATTTAATTCAAGGCGGAGAAACTCTTGGAACAATTTCAAATGATAAATATGGAACAGCTTCACGTTGGAAAGATATTTTTAATAATAATAGACCAATGATCCAAGATCACAATAAAATCTTCGCAGGATTTACACTATACTGGGTTCCAGATCGTGATATCGCTTCGGAATAAAAATTTAAGCTTATGACAATGTTATTTAGAGGCCTTCTATTGAAGGCCTTTTTTCTATTCCTTATCTCAGGCTGTAGCCTTTTTAGTAGCAATACTGATCCAAGGGCTACTTTTCAAAAAAAATTATCAGAAGAATCCAAAAGTGAGTTATCAAATCACTTGCAGTACCTTGGTGAAGATTATTTAGATAATCTTGGTAAAAATGGAGTTGTAGACCTAAGCAGAAGCGCTAGAGCATATTTATTGCAACTTCACGAAAGAATCACTTCAAATAACGAGCTAATATTTCCGTCATATCAAAGACCAAAATTCTATATCATTAATCAAGACATACCTTTTCATTTTTCATTGCCCGGTGGAATGTATTTTATCTCAAAGGGTTTACTAAAAAGATATCTAGCAAATGAAGATTTATTAGCAGCTGTTCTTGCATCAGAGATTTTTAGATCTGAAAAAGCTATATACGAAAAAAAGATAATGATACCAGTTGGAACGATGGATACGAATCAAATGCTGTCAATTGTACGTTTACCCGTAGCCACCCGTGCTGAAATAAATAAGTGGTCATATCTTCTTATGAAAAGATCATCGTTTGATCCTGGTGCTTTGCTAAATTTAATACAATTAAAAAACAAAAATGCCATCGATTTTGTAGCAACAGTCGGAAACATAAGTACGATTTCAAGGGAAGAGTTTAACTTTAAAAATTTTCTATCCAAAACACCAAGTGAAAGTGATATATCGGTCATTGAAAAAAATTCGACAAGAGGATTTTACGCTCTAAGAAGAGATGTAGAATAGAGTGAGAATATGAAACTAGAAATGTCAGAAAAAATACTTGTCGACACACTTGTTGGTGAAAGTATTCAAAAAAAAATAATATCCGGTGATAAATATAAAATAATAAAGTTAACTGGTGATGCTTCAACAAGAAGATACTACAGAGTCGTTTTTGAAGAAAAAGGTTATGTGGTTTGCCTTGATATGCCTCGAAACCCTGAAGATGGTGAGCCCGACTTTTTAAGGATTCAAAATGTTTTAAAAGAGGGTGATGTCAGAGTTCCACAAATTTTAGATTATGACATAGAAAGAGGATACTATCTTGAGGAAGATCTTGGCGATCAAACTTTTTTAAGACAACTTAGTCTGTGCAAGTCTAGAGAAGAGGAAAGAAGTCTCTATGTAGAAGCTGTTGATTTGTTAATCAGTCTGCATAAAACAAACCTCAATAAGTATCCTCAAGAAATATTTAACAAAAGATCTTTTGACGAAGAAAAATTAATGCAAGAGATTCATTTTACATTTCAGCAATTCATTGAAGGCCTTATGGGCTATCAACGCGATAAATATAATTACAATTTAATGCTGAAAGACTTTAGTAGTTTAACAAAGAGAATTTGTAAGGGACCATGGGTTTTTACCCATAGAGACTATCACTCAAGAAACTTGATGTTTAAAGACAATGAACTCATTGTTATCGACTTTCAAGATGCGAGAAAAGGACTTCCTCAATACGACTTATCATCTCTTTTGGAAGATTGTTACTATCAAATTTCACCAGAGAATCATACTTTTCTAATTGAAAGGTATTGGCAGCATCTTGGATGTGAGCATTATAAAACAAAAGAAGAGTTTTTATCGGCATACAATCTTGTCGCTATACAAAGAATCTTTAAGGCCATTGGTAGTTTTGCCTATATCTATCGACTTCGTGGAGATTTAAGGTACCTACGTCATATAGGGCGCGCTTTTGAGTGTTTGAAGGATATAATGTTCTTATCAAATGAATATCCACAACTAAGACAAGAGCTCTCGAGTCTGTATTATGCCTATTGATACAGGATTTATTTTAGCAGCTGGCTTTGGAACAAGAATGGGAATTATTGGAAAAGCTCTCCCTAAAGTCTTGTGGCCAGTTTTTGATACCACTCTTCTTGGCATGCAGATTCATTTCTTAAAAGAACTTGGTGTTAGCCAGATCTATATAAATACTCATTACCAAAAAGAGCTGGTTATTGATTACTGTCGTAAGTATTATTCGGATATAGTTGTACTTGTTGAGGGCGAAATTTTAGACGCTGGCGGTGGTGTACAAAACTTTTTGCGCGAAAGCGAAGTCAGGAACAGTTTCATCGTGCTAAATTCAGATCAATTCTTTGCAACAGATCTAGAAAAACTTAAGGCCCAAATTGAAGTCCCGGTTAAGTCTAGAGCAAAAATTTTCACAATGAAGGGAAATGCCGACTACTCATCAATTGAATCAGATGAAGAAAGTAAAATGCTGGGTATAACGAAAGATTCCGAGGGTGAGATGTTTATTGGTTTAAGCATTATTAATCCACACGGTTTAAAAAGAGTTGTTGGTAAATCAAAGTTTTTTGAAAGTGTTTGTAATTATAAAAATGAAGACATTGAAGTTGAAAGGCTTGAAGGTGAGTTTCTTGATTTTGGTGAAGTAAAAAAATATCAACGCTCTTGTTTTAAACTTTTTAATTATCTTCTAAATCAAAATGAAACATTGGAATGCTGGAATAAAGCTAAAATGATAGATAAGAGCAAAATGATGAATGCTTCTTATCATTCGGATTTAGAAAGTGTTCTAAACTTTTCAAATCATAAGCTTTCGTATCAGTATCCAAAGGGGTCGATTATATTAAAGGAACCTAGTGAAGACATCTCAGTTCTTGATTCATCAATTATATATGAAAGTACGATAGAGGAAATTAAGTAGAGCTTTGGGTCGCAACCTTAATACTATCTACGGGGCAAACTTCGACGCATAGACCACACAAGGTGCAAGCAAAGGTGTCTATGGTATAACCATTTTGCTCAGATTTTAAGATGGCATCATCTGGACATATAGCGAGGCAGTTATCGCATTCAATACAGGTAGAATTTATTTCCAAATAGGGTTGCATCATTCTATTATACTATAAGTTGGAAATCAGAACACTAAGGCAAAAGAATCATGAAGATTCACTCAAGACCGTTAATCGTTTACTATGTTGTACTTTTTAGTGCGCTAGCACCCTATTTTGTTCATTTATCGTATTCTTTACAAAATGGTACATCTGCTATTGATAGAACATTTTTAATAACTTTCGTAAGAGAGAATGTCTCACTTTTTGCCCTATCTCTAATATCAATAATCTTTGCTTGGAAGTTATCAAGTTTAACAAAGTTTCTTGTAAGTTTCTTGGCGGTTGTATGCCTTATATATTCGATGAGCATTGCTTTGGTAGACTTTAATAAAGTTATACTAATTATGGATTTCTTTTTTTTGGTGACGGCTTACTATCTTATGATGGTCTTTTCAGGAGAGATTTCAAGTGCTTCATACAATCCCCTTTATGTGAAAAGCACTATCGGCCGTAGATCAGAATATGATTTACCTTGCAGCGTAAAGCTTGCAACTCAAGAAATTCATGGAACACTTACCAATTGGGACGAGCAAGGATGTTTTATTAGCCTTGAGGTGAATGACTCCTTGCTGCCGAATTTAGAGCCAACTCTTGAGGTTGAAACCAGGATTGATGATATTCACTTTAATCAAAATGGCAGAATTGTAACCTCGTTTGAAGGTGGAATAGGCATAAGATTCTCAATCAATACGAAGTTGTCTTCTGAAGGATATAATTGGTCTGAATATTTTAAAATTATTGACCATAGGGGTTTTACACCCAGGTCAAAGACTCTATAGAGGCCGTTATGAAATTGAATTTAATACTTATTTTGCTTGTATCACTTATTGTTAGCTGCTCAAAAAAGTTGGGCCCAGAAGAAAGCCTAAGAGAGTTTGTCCGTCTAAGTATTAATGGAAAGATGGATAAAGCGACACTTTTAGATTCGACGACTGGAAATCTAAAGAGTGAGTTGGATGCGTTGGATGAAGACCAAATGAGCAAATACCTTAAGGTAGAGGGTGCTAGTAGGGATAGTTTTAGAGTTAACCTCAATAACTGTCAGCCAACCATCTGTTTCCTGACTTATACGCTCAAGTATGAGCAAAGCTCGAATGGCACAAAATCATTCGATGTAGAGCTTAAGAAGATGGCAGAACTTCGCTTTGTAGAAGAAAAATGGCTTTTAGCCGATATTACAGATATTAAGACCTATTATCAGGCAGAACAACCAATTGAGCCTTAATTTCAGATAGAAAAACACCGATAAGCCCCATATGTCTGGGGAAAAAAACGAAGATTTTCTAATTGCCCACCTCTTGGAGGAGACTTATCAGTCACTACCAAGTCATGACGAAACAGCGCCATTAACGAATCTTAATGCGCATTTTGATCATCATCACTCTTTATGTGTAAATGATTTAGACCCAACTTTAGATAACTTTCTTAATCGTCAATCAACAAAAACTTATAAGCTAGAATACAAAGCTTCTATCGGTTGCTATCGAATTGAGCTTGCTCAACAAAAAATTGATCTTCCTGGAAACTGGGGCGCTTTCGCTCATTTGGGAAGAGAGGTAGTATTCGTAAATTTAAATAACGACGTGTTAAATGAATTGTTAGCGTCTTTGTTGGGTAAAGAAATTCAATGTGTTCTTATTGGAAGCTTTGGCAATGCTCGAATTTCATTTTTTGAAAATGAAGACGACTTCTCTATTAAATGGCTGGAAAAATATTTCGATGGCCTACAAAAAAAAGAAGCCGCATAAGCGGCTTCTTTAAAGTTATTTTCTTTTAATTATATTTCTATAAAGACAAATAATAATTTTTCATCATCAAAGCATCATCTTCAAGGTTTGGGCTGTTACAAACAACGTATCCACGACAATCATACTCTTTTAGCTTTTTAAGTAGTGCCTGCCAGTTAAAGTCTGAGTCTTTAAGGTTAAGGTGCTTAAGATCACCTTTGCTGTTAGAGCTAATACCAGACACATGGATATGCATATTCTGAAGTGCTTTAGCGCCAAGTTCGTCACGTAAACGGACTAAAACTTCTTCGAATTCTTCTTCAGTATTGTATCCACCAGTTCTCGCAAATAGATGTGAGAAGTCCATACATGGCATGCAAGAAGGAACTGATTTAGTTAAACTGATAAGTTCATCTAGTGAGCCAAACTGACTTGTTTTGCCAGTAAGTTCTGGACGAAGTTCGATCTCAATATCAAGACGACCTAATCTCTCTTCAATTACTGAAAGAGATTTTTCAACCAGATCGAAAACATCGAACGGTGAATCTTTCATGTAGAAAGCGGCGTGGAAAGTCATAGATTCAGCACCACAAAGATCAGAGATTTTAGCAGTCTGGATAATACGCTCAACAGAACTATCAATCTTGTCCTGCTCGCGAGCATTCAAATTGATATAATAAGGACCATGTGAGGTAAGCGGAACGCCTAATTCATACGATGCTTTTCTAAGCCCAGATGAAACTTCTTCTTTCATGCGAACGCCGTGAGCGAACTCTAGTTGCATGCAGTCAAGGCCAAGACTATGGATTTGCTTAACACCTTCAATAGGGTTATTTTTCTTAGCTGTGCTGTTAGGGACGCCAGCGGTACCAAATAGTAGACGGTCAAATTGCATCGTCGGTCTCCCGATTAATTATTTCAAACACTTAGATCAATAAAATTAGGTTAATGACCTGAAAATTATTGATTTGAAGCGCTCGCAAGGTGTTTGGGTTATAGCCCTGAACCCTGTTATTGTCTATAATCAGTTGGACTGTTGTAATATTGATACGTGCGCGCCGCGCCATGGATTGGGTACATTTTGTTTAGTCTTATACTTTTGATATTCACACATCTCTGTATTTCAGTTGCGATGGCCGGATTCTTCTTTGTCCTCCTGCCAACAAATGGAGATTACGTAGGCCTTGTTATTGCCCAAATCTGGCTTATCTTTATCATTGTTCTGGGAGATCGCTTTTTTCTCTCAAGCCTCAAGGCAAAAAAAGTTAGTGCTGGACATAAGCTGGCGCAAAAAATTGATAATTTTAGAGCGCTTCGAAGGTTTGAAAGTAAAATTGAAATCTTTAATTCCAAAGAGTTAAGCGACAATGTTCTTATTATTGACTCCTATCTCAGGGCACCAGCAATTGTTATTGGAAATGAGCTATCGGCAAAGCTTAGAGATGAAGATCTCGATCGTGTCCTCAGTCTTTCAATTGAAAGGCTAGAGTTATCCAAGTGGAAATATGCTTGTATGATTACTCAGCTTTTATCAATTATCGCATTACCTTTAATTTTTCTTACGATTCATAGAAAAACATATGTTTTAAACTCTCTCTTTAGTGCTCCTGCAATGCTTATGACTCAGGTTTTTTGGAAGTTGGGCGCCGTTAAGATAAAAAATGAAAATATTATTTCTCAGCTCAAAGAGTCTTATCCATCACTTTGGTCAAGCGCAAAGCCGAGAACAAATAAGCATCTTAATGTCTTTATAACTTATGTATTAGATTACTTTCTTTTAATTCAAACAGAGCAGTCCAACCTTTCAAACCATTCGTTTCAATTATCATCTCAAGTCGTAGCAGGTAAGCCTTAATGTTTGAAAAAATTAAAAAGAAAACATGGGACTTCGCAAAATACTATCCGCTGATTTTCACTGTTATTTTCGTCATCATTCTTTTTCAGTATTCGTTTTCCCCCTTAGAAGCAATCTTTTATGACTTAAGAGTTCGCTTTGATTTTGGAAACTGGTTTAGAGACGAAGTTGTTTTAATAACTCTAGATGAAGAAAGCGATGAATACCTTGGTGAGAACTATCCGTATACATATGCAACTCATGAGGGAATGCTTTCAAGGCTATTTCAAGATAAGCCTAAAATAGTAAATTATCTGATTTCGATGGGCGAACCAGAGTCCCTTAGAGATGAAGATGACCTAAAAAATATGCGATCACAAATAGAAGGTTATCTTGGTGAGGGCGGCTTTTTTAGATTTGGAACAGAGATGGATGCATGGGGGGAACAAATACCCCCAAGGGACCTTAGAAGCTTAGGTTACTCTTTGGCCTTAATAAATGTCGATAATGCAGCCTTTGCAAAAGATGATATCTCCAGAAGAATGATTTTGAATATTTCAGGTGAGGACTCTCTTCATCTCTGGAGCGCTAATCGTTTTAGAGAATCAAGAGGGGATCCACCACTTGGTGCAACCGAAGTCTTTGGTTCGTACTATACTAGTAAGGCTGATGCTACTTTTGCTATGTATCGATTTGGTGAAACTCCGGTAGAAGGTAAGGGGAGAATCAAGACAATAAACTTTCACAAGGTTCGAGTTGGTCTTTTTCCCAAGGGATACTTTACAGATAAAATCGTTTTAGTAGGCCCATCATATTTATCTAACGTCGCCGACTATGTTCTTACACCATTTAATAAAGAAGAGTTTAAGTCGCCCAAACTCGCCTTGCATTCACAGCTCATGCAGGCCCTTGTTCACGATAAGACTGTCTATGCTATTCCAAGATGGGTGACTTATGCTTTAAGTTTAATTGTCGCTGTAGGATTATCGATCATTATCTCACAGGTCAGACCAACAAAGGGTTTGTTGATTACCATTATGACCATGATGGTAATTTTACTCTTCAGTTATTTGATCTTTTGTCTTTTTGGTTTGTGGTTATATGTTACTCATTTAGTTCTAACGATCTTCGTTGTTTATTATATTTGGGTACCATTTCGAGCGATCGGTGAATACCAAAGAAGATATGCGATTCAAGAAGAAGCGAAATTGTTAAAGAAAGTAGAAAGCTTAAAGCAAAACTTCATTAGTTTAATGAGTCACGATCTGAAGACGCCAGTTGCTAAGATCGCAGGTATTGCAGATGTTACTTTGAGAGATGCTCAAGGCAATACCGAGGTCACGAAAGGACTAAATAATATTATCGATGCGACGAAAGAGTTAAATAAATTTATTACCTCAATTTTGGACCTAACAAAGATTGAGTCTCAAAACCTAGCACTTAATAAAATTAACAAAGATGTTAATTCAATCATCAAAGGTATTGTCGAAGAACTCAGATACGAGGCCAGTCAAAAAAGCATAAAAGTGGTAACAGAGCTGGCACCCCTTTATCCAATCGAAGTTGATATTGTCTTAATTAAAAGAGTCTTATCAAACCTCATTGAAAACGCCCTGAAATACTCAGGTGAAAACTCCACCGTCAGTGTAAAAACATGGGATGACGACAAGTGGGTGACTATCGAAATTGAAGATAATGGCGTTGGAATTCCGGAAGATGACCTGGAGCATATTTTTGATAAGTTCTATCGGGTTAAAAATGACGCTAGTCATAGCATTAAGGGAACTGGATTAGGCCTCTATTTAGTAAAATACTTTGTTGAATTGCATGGCGGCACTATTTCCGCCAGCTCTAAACTAGGACAAGGGACTAATTTTACTGTAAAATTAATCAATAAATAGTTAGGTTAGAACTAAACCTATTTGGAGCGATATCATGCATCGAGTACTAGTTGTTGATGACGACAAAGTCTTACAAGATTCCGTCAAAAAAGCTTTAGAGTTTCACCATTTCTTTGTCGATGTTGCTGACAATGGTAAAGAAGCTTTAAATGCCGTAACAAGACAGAAGTACGATCTCGTTGTGATGGACGTCAATATGCCTGAAATGGACGGCATAGAAGCTCTGACCCATATTAAAAAATACGACCCCTCGATTATCGTTTTAATTTTAACTGCTTATTCAAATGTTTCTGATGCCGTAAAGGTTGTTAAAGAAGGGGCTTATAATTATTTAGAAAAGCCAATCTCATCGGACAACTTAGTCGCACTTATTAAACGCGCACTAAAAGCCAGATCCCTTGTTGAAACATCTTTGTTTTCAGCCCCAACTTTATCGCTTGGTAAGAGTGAAGATAAGTTTGTTGGCGAATCTGATGTCATGAAAAAAGTATTTAACGTCATTAGTAAGCTGGCTCAAGTTAATACACCTGTATTGATTCGTGGTGAAAGTGGTACGGGTAAAGAACTTGTAGCAAAAGCTATTCACTTTAACGGACCAAGAAAAGACGAAAAGTTTGTTACGATCAACCTCGCTGCCATTCCTGACAATCTTATTGAGTCAGAGTTATTTGGTCACGAGAAAGGTGCCTTTACAGGCGCTAGTGAAAGAAAAATTGGTAAATTCCAATATGCAGATGGTGGAACACTCTTTTTAGATGAAATCGGTGATGTTTCACCTACGATGCAGGTCAAACTGCTTCGAGTACTTCAAGAAAGAATTTTTACTCCAGTCGGAAGTAATAGAGATATCAAAGTTGATGTTAGAATCATCGCGGCTTCTCATAAGCCGTTTGAAGAAATGATTAAAGATGGTCGTTTCAGAGAAGACTTATTCTATCGTTTAAATGTTCTTCCAGTTTATCTGCCACCTCTTCGTGAACGTCAGGCGGATATCGGTCACCTTGTTGATTATTATGTAAAATACTTTAACGGAATTCATGGCTTAAATATCAAAGGACCAACGGACGATGCACTCGCCCAGTTAAAAGGTTATGCATGGCCAGGGAATATTCGTGAACTACGAAACGTAATAGAACACGCCTTTATTATTGAAAGTTCTGAACAAATTCATATAACTTCATTGCCTGAAGTTGTTCGTAAGGGGACATCTGTTCAAACGAATGATGAAGATGATGAAGAATCTCCAATCGATTTTAAGGGAATTAAAGATTCTGTACTTGATCAAGAAAGAACAGAAGAAGAAACATCAGCCTATAAGTTTACTTTTGCAACAGTCGATGAGAATGATGATGTCACAATGGACTTTCAAGCAGCTAAAGATAAATTTGAAAAAGAATTTATTTTGCATGCTCTAAAGTTTAACAAGGGTAAAATCAATCAAACTGCTCTTAAGGCAAATATTCCAAAGAAAACACTTCTTAGAAAAATTGAGAAGTATGAAATTAATCCAAAAGAATTTTATTAGGCTTATTGATGCAAAGAATTTGGTCCATGAGTTTAATGATTACGGCTATAATTTTAGTAGATCAGTTTACTAAAGGGGCTATACAATCAAATTTCTATCACGGAGAGAGTATTTCAGTGATAGAAGGTCTGTTTAATTTAACTTATGTTAGAAATCCTGGTGCCGCGTTTGGTATGGGGGCTAATGCCCACGATACGATTCGAGCAATTTTCTTTTTGGCCCTTCCGGTTGTGGCCTGTCTTTGGTTGCTTTGGCTTATATGGACGACTAGAAAAAACAACGCTCTATTGTGTACGGCTTACTCTCTTATCTTTGCAGGTGCGGTTGGTAATTTGATCGATAGATTTTCCTTAAATTATGTTGTCGATTTTTTAGATTTTTACTGGGGACAAAGTCATTTTCCAGCTTTCAATGTAGCTGATAGTGCAATATCTATAGCTGCAGGATTAATCATTATCGATTTTTTTATTCAAATAAAAAAAGAAAAAGAAGGCGTGAATGAAACCACTGCTCCTTAGTTTGGGTGGTTTTAATTTATTTGCTTATCCGCTATTGATGGGACTCGCCTGGGGAATAGCATTTAGAATAAGCGATTACTTTCGATTCAAATTAAATATTCAAATTAAATCATTTAATCTCCTCTTTTGGGGGGCACTGATCTGCTCATGGATTGGTGCGAAGCTAATGTTTCTTCTCGTCTCTGGTGGTGAACTTCAAACAACATACGCTCAATCAACGAACTTTTGGTTAGGTGGAGGATTTGTTTTCTATGGCGGGTTGATTTTCGGCGCAACTTGGTTACTTGTCTTATCAAAAATTTTTAATCAGTTTAAACTTGGTGAGCTCTACTTCATCTTGCCTTCATTAACGATCGGACATGCTATCGGAAGAGTGGGCTGCTTCTTAGCTGGCTGCTGTTATGGTACCCAGTGTGACCTACCATTCTCAGTTCATATGCATGGCCAAGACAGGCACCCAGTGCAGCTCTATGAAACATTTTTATTATTTCTCTTAAGTATTATCTTGTGGAAATTTGCCATCATCAAAAATAAAAAAGCTGTATGGCTCAGCTATCTTGGTGGCTATGGACTCATTCGTATTATCACTGAAAGCTTTCGTGGTGACATCATTCGTGGATTTTATGGCCCACTTTCAACTTCACAGTGGGTATCAGTCGCCATGATTATGGCTGCCATCATTTTAACTTTTAAAATTAAAAAAGATTAAGCTTCGTTAGTCTCTTCTTCTTTTTTTGGAAGAAGATCAAAGTTTTCAACTAGACTCGTAAACTTTGATTCAGGGATATAAAGCTCTGACTTGAGAGTTTCATTGGCCCAAGCGGTATAAGAGTCATCATGCTGATACATCATGATTGTCTCCCATGGACAATCTTGAGAGCAGTTTTGACAGCCGATGCAGCGCGCCAGATCAATTTCAACAGTTTGTTGAAAACCTGGATTCTCTGGGTTTGGCCCTGGAACCAACTCAATAGAATCGACGGGACAGCCAGCAATACAGACTTCACAGCCTGTGCAGCCACTTTGATGTACCACAGCAATAAGCTTTGGCGGCTTTTTTCCTTTTCTAAGCGGCTTAAACCTTGCCGAGTGAAATGGATTTTCAACAATAACTTCTGGCTGTTCTTCGTTTATTTGATCACTCATAGTGAAAAAGTATCCTTAACTGGTTAATT
>CAYGRY010000041.1:0-24466 GCA_964352405.1 uncultured Halobacteriovorax sp. | reverse complement strand
TCCTGAAGACTTTGGTAATTTCTGTACACATTACGATGAACCACCTACAGTTGATCAAGGTGGAGATATTGCATGCCAAGCATGGGATGAGCCTCATCTTTAATTGCGTTAACAAAGAAAAATAATGAACAAAGTAAAACCTCTTTATCGTGGATATTCCCACCAAGCGATGTTCTTTGTATCTATTGGAGCTTGCGCCATGCTTTTGGCCAAGGCAACGTCTTCAATTCAAATTGTCTCGATCCTGATTTATAGTTTTGGTCTTTTAAGTATGTTTGGAGTTAGTGCTCTTTATCATCGTATTCATTGGGAGCCAAAGCCTAGGGCCTTAATGAATAAGTTTGATCATAGTGCTATCTACATTATGATTGCAGGTTCATGTACTCCGATTTGTTTATTGGTTTTAGGCGATGACTCAGGATTTAAGCTTTTAACTACGATTTGGTTAATCGCTTTGATCGGAGTCGGACAGTCTGTGTTTTTTCCAAATCTTCCAAAATATATAAGATCATTAATCTATATGATTCCAGGTTATATGGTTTTGCCTTATGTTTCAGAGCTAATCCCAAAGCTTGGGTCGACAAATATTACTTTACTCTTTGTTGGCGGAGTTTTTTACACTATTGGCGCCATTGCTTATGGAACAAGATGGCCAGTACTTAAACCCTTAAGATATGGCTATCATGAAGTGTTTCATCTTTTTGTCTGCTTTGGTGCCATCGCTCACTTTGTTCTTATTTATTCATTAATCGGTTAGTTGGGGAAATTGATGATTGCGTTGGTTATTGGTTTAGTGATTGGTTTTCTAATGTGTATCCCAATTGGTCCAATCAATATTTGGGTCATCAATACATTTATTCGCCGTGGAGCTGCTCAAGCCTTATCAATTGCTGTTGGCGGCTCTCTAATGGACTTCATTTACTTCTATGTGATTCTTTCAGGTATCTCTCTCTTTACCATTTCTGATCAAGCTATCTTCTATTTTAAAGCGGGCGGTATTGCTTTAATTTTCCTTTTAGGTTTAAAAGAACTCCTTTCAAAAGCTAAGGAAGTCGAAGTTAAGGATACGGCCCAAAGCCCTGCTCGCCTGGCGTCTGGGTTTTTTCTAGGTGTGATCATCTATACCTCTAATCCGACTTTGATTATTACAATGACGGGACTTGGAACTTTTGTGAAGAGCCTTGAGCTCTTTGATTTATCTCGCTTGAATATCTTTTTGACTTCACTTGGACTCGCTCTAGGTTCATTTGCTTGGTTTGGGTTACTTGTCTTTGTGACTGCTAAGTACGAATCAAAGATCAGGGATAAGTATCTGGGTAAGTTTGTGAAGCTCAGTGGGGGATTGATGGTAGCTTTAAGCCTATTCATGACCTTTAAATTGGCCACAACCTAACTAAAACCCTGTAATTATTATTCAATAATCCCTTCAAATGCATATTTATGTTAAAAAATGCCATTCATCCTATGAGGCATTTATGACATTAAATCTTAAGAATTTAACTCTCTTTAGTACTCTTGCACTATTTGCTCTTCCAGCTTTTTCGATGACTGATAAAGAACTCGGCGAAGGTATGAGACAAGATATTTCTAAGTATATGTCGACTGTTAAGAAAGAAAAAATCCTTTTTCACTGGGTTGATGCCAGCGATATAAACCCACGTGGTCAATATAATACGGCTTATGACCCATCTGCTGCTCATTATAAAGCTTATGTAGAAAAACAAGGCCGCAGAATTTATAACCGCAGACGTTCAGGCGATAGTGACATTGAAGGCCCTGGTCTTTATATGGCATCTGATGCGCTTGTCTCACGTGCCTATGGTGGACAAAGAAGTTATGGTCTTATCGTTGGTGTATTAAAAATTGGAGCAAAAGTTTTAACAGGTTCTGGTTTAAGCTTAGCGATCGACAATGAACTATCGAATGAAATTAAATCTCGTGGATGTAATGCTTATAATTACGAAACAATTCTTGATACCTTTAATAATGAATGCTTAAAAATTAAACAGCTTCTTGTTGGTAAGGACGCTTCTTTTGCCAACGGTCGAATCTACTCCTGGTCTAATCGTCACGTTCAAGGTTGTTCAGATAGAGAGATCTCACGTGACGTGAATTTTCCTTCTAACGTAAGTTCTTATTATGAACCTGAAACTTTTGTTGTTTATAATACGGAGCTCTTTTCTGATATTTTTGGCTTTACTCATAAGACGGTTAAGCCTAATGATAAGCTTGCATCAGATATTCTTTCATATTTGAAAGGTGTTGAGCAAACGACAGGTCAAGAACTTCTTCCAGATCTTCAAATGGATAATGATGCTATTAAAGCTATGAGTAAATCAGATGTTGAGAAGTTTTCTCAAAAATATATTCTTGGATGCGTAAAGTAAGAGGGAGCCAGAAGGCCCCCTCTTATCGACTAATTCTTAGAAACCCAGCCAAGAGATTTTAAGAACGAGTCAATATCATTAGCTTGTTCACTCAGTTGTTTAGAATCTTCCGCGACGGTCCTAAGTACTTGAGCTGACTCTAGTGATTCTTTAGCAATTTGTGACACCAATTTAATATTTGTATTAACTTCACTTGTGCCTTTTGAAGCTTCTTTGGCCGCTCTTGAAATCTCACTAATGGCCGCATTTTGTTCTTCAACAGCTGATGCCACACTAATATTAACTTCTTTTAATTTCTCAATGATTTGAGTGATGCCTTTAATCGAATTAACAGCGGAGCCAGTTTCTTTTTGAACTGAATTAATTTTAGTGTGAATTTCTTCAGTTGCTTTTGCCGTTTGCTTGGCCAGTTCTTTAACTTCATGGGCAACAACAGCAAAGCCCTTACCTGCATCACCGGCCCTAGCAGCTTCAATCGTGGCATTAAGTGCTAGCAGGTTTGTTTGCTGGGCAATAGTGGCAATAACTTTAACGACTTCACCAATTTCATCTGAAGCTAATGATAGTTGATCAATATTTCTTGAGCTTTCAGTTGCTTGTAAAAATGCATCCTGTGCCATTTTTGATCCATCATTGATTCTTGATGTTATTTCTCTCACCGCATGGGTCATTTCCTCAGTTGCGGCAGCAACAGATTGTACTGAGTCTGACGATAGAGAAGACGAAGCTGCTACGACGCTTGATTGTTTTGCCGTATCTTCAGCTCCTTTTGCCATTGATTCAGAGATTTCACTTAAGTTCGTTGATGACGAATCTAGTTTAGAAGCTACATTTTTAATATCGTTAGCTACTTTAATATTTGCCGTCATTATTGACCAACTGGCCATAGCTCCAATGTATTGTCCATCTGAAGTTGTTAATGCAGATACATCTAAATCTAACTTTTCTGGTCCAAGTGAAATAATGGTTTTAAATGGAAGGTTAGATGGATCACCAAGTAGCTTTCTTTGGTGAGCGGGATTCTTGTGGAAGATATCTATTTTTTGACCGATGGCCTGACTGACTTTTATCGGAAGTAAATGCTCAAGCTTTTGCAACGTTCGTAGTGACGATTGGTTCATATAGATTAGTGTGAGGTCGCGATCAACAACCATAACATTCAAGGGTAGCGCTTCAAGCATCAATGACATCCTAAGGGTCTCATTACTAATACTTTGGAGGTTTAAGACTGGTTCTATTTTTTCATTCATGGCTGTGGCTTCTGACATTTTGAGCTCCTAGAGATGTTTGTCGCAAAGATCTTTTCGATTATTTTGTGTGTTTTTGTAGATATTTATAGATGATATTAATTAGGTTTCTTTGCAATTTCTTTTGTCGGGTATCCATAAGTTTTATGAAAAATTGATAAATACCGATACTAAGGAATGAAAAAGATAAGTTTTTTATTTGCTATCATCTTTATTTTATTGGCTTTTTGGTTTTATCAAAATCAAGACATCACATTAACTTTCAGTGATGATGTTGAAAAAATTCAAACAATGGATTTTGAGGATCAGCATGTTATCGCTGACCATAAAGAGAAAAAGATTCCACATGAAAAACCTAAAACTAATCTGTATCAGGAAAAATTAAGCGAGAAAGTAGTGCCTAAACAACTTTCAGATGCATTTTCTAAACAAGAAAGACAACCGTCTTCTCTTGTGAATTTCTTTGGTGATGAAAGAATTATTATAAATGAAAGAGGTTATCTTGTCTCAAGAACCTTAAGGTCAATTCCATCTAGACGCTTTAATGAAGATTTTGGAAATGTCGTTTATATTCAATCTGGTTATACATTTTTTGAAAGTACTGATCAAATCAATGGTCTTCCCACTTTGTTTGATAGTGCACAAAATAGAGTCGCTGTGTTAACAGGTAGAATTCTTTTAAAGAACCTCAATCAACAAGAAGCAGAAAGGCTATCATCACAATTAAATCTACCTATTGATACATCAATGGCGCATTTGAATATTTTCGCCTTAGACCTTGGGGCGTCAGTTTTAGATCAAAATTCTGTTTTTGGACAATTAGATTCTGAGTTAGAACTTATAGAAGGAGGGATTCATGCCAAGTAAATTCCTCATAATTTTTGCTCTGCTATTTGTTGGATGCGTGAAATCTCCTAAAACTAATTCTAAAAAAAGTGAAACTGCAGGCGATGTCGCTCCTGGAAACCCTAATACATTGCCTACTATTTCTCCTACATTGCCTCCTGTTGGAACTTCAACAGACCCTCTCTTTAGTCAGGCCTGGCATTTAGTAAATACCGGACAAACTACCTTTTCTAAAAGCGGAGGAACTGCTGGTCAAGATATGAAATGGTCACAAGTTACTCAAACAGGAGCAGGTGTTTTAGTTGCTGTTTCAGATAACGGCGTAGAAAGAGAGCATGAAGATCTAGTTTCAAATTTCAATTTAGGCTTTTCTAAAAATTATTCTTCTAATACCTCTGGTTGGTACGGCGATCCAACGCCAGATGATAGCTCACATGGAACGGCCGTCTCTGGTATTATTGCCGCTTCAGGAAAAAATGGCTTTGGCTCTCGTGGCGTGGCTTCTCAAGCAATTATTGCAGGATTTAAGTACGTTGGTGAAGCTGTAAACGTTAGTATGCAAGTCGATCAAGCAAACGGTAACTATGACGTTTTTAATTATAGTTATGGTGGATATAGCTGCTACTTTGATCGTGACTCTAGCACTTATTTAACACAGCTTGAATATGGCGCTAAAAACCTTAGAGGTGGTAAAGGTGCCATTTACGTTAAGGCCGCTGGCAATGAGTATTATTCATATAACTCTGACTGTGATCCAACATTAAGTGAAGAAGATGACACCTATTACTTAGGTAATGCTAATCTAGAGCAAGTTCATTCTTATCCTTGGATGATTGTTGTTGGTGCTGTTAATGCCAATGGTGTTTCAGCAAGCTATTCAACTCCAGGATCAAGCTTATGGATTAGTGCACCTGGTGGAGAGTATGGTGTGAATTATCCAGCTATTTTAACGACTGATCTAACAGGTTGTGACAGAGGATATTCAAAATCTACTAGTACTCGAAATGATTTTGATAAAGGTCTTAACTCTTTAAATTCAAATTGTAATTATACTAGTGCTATGAATGGAACATCAGCGGCAACCCCTATGGTTTCTGGAGTTGTAGCGTTGC
Source organism: uncultured Halobacteriovorax sp. (assembly GCA_964352405.1). Classification (GTDB taxonomy): domain Bacteria; phylum Bdellovibrionota; class Bacteriovoracia; order Bacteriovoracales; family Bacteriovoracaceae; genus UBA4207. The sequence goes on along the minus strand of CAYGRY010000041.1, from coordinate 18,874 downwards.
TTTTACAAGCTAATCCAAATTTATCTTGGAGAGATATAAAGTATATCTTGGCTAAGACGGCGAGAAAAATTGACGTGACTAGAACAAATCTGACGCATCCAGGAGGTCTCAACTTGAGCGGCCATACCTACGATCGAGGTTGGATTACTAATGCTGCAGGATATAGCTTTCATAACTGGTATGGCTTTGGCATCGTAAATATTGCAAGCGCCATCAGTCTAGCAACATCTTATAACTACCCATTATCTACCTTCAAAGAAACAGCTGGCGCCAGTAGTTCTAATTTAAACCTCACCATACCTGATAATACGAATACGGGTGCCACAAGTTCAATATCAATCCCAATGAACCTTTCAATTGAAGCCGTACAGATTAAGATAAATCTAACTCATCCTTTTGTTGGAGATCTTGGTATTGAGCTAACGTCGCCATCAGGAACAACAAGCTCTTTAATGAATATCAATAGTGGGATCTCTATTTCTAATATCAATAATGAAGTTTTGCTAAGTAATGCCTTTTACGGTGAGAATAGTTCAGGCTTATGGCGCTTGAAGGTCGTCGATGGACAGGGGCAAGATGTTGGAACGCTTAATAATTGGTCGATTAAGATCTGGGGCCATTAATGAATAAGAGTTTTTAAAATTTGGTGACAATTTCCCGGCATCATTATACTTGAGGCCCTAAATATTGAATCTTGAATACCTCTTCGATCCATGGCACTGATAGAATAGCTCTCAATCACATCTAGTCCCTGCAGCTTTTTAGCGATATGTGTGTCATGCCAGTCGCCAAGTCTTGTAATAATATGATCAAGCTCGCTGGAAAGTTCTTTGCTGATAGGTGAGTCTTCTTGGTAATCTCTAAAATCATTTGATAATAGAAGGAATAACTTTAATTGTTTTCTCATTTTATGAAACTCATGATCACTTAAAACTTCACTTTCAAGAGCTATTGAAATTTCTTGTGCTAATTTATTCATTCTTTTTTCAAGCTTTTCAGCTGAGATAAAATTAACATCTAACTTCATGTTCTCAAGATCAGCCTGTTCTTTTAAGATCTTCTTTAGCTTTTTAGCAATAATCTTTGCTTCTTTTTTATTCTCAGCTTGAAGAGCATCATTTAACTTTCCGAATGTCTTTACATACTTTTCAAATTCGCTGGGTGCCTTACCTTCTTGGGTATAGCTATAAAAGCCATTTCTTAAAATAGCAGCGATCTTGCGCTGATCTTTGAGATACTTAAATGTCTTGGAGTCGGTTGAAATTTTCTTTTCATCAATGATATCCGCTATAATTTCTAGCATTTCTTTTTGATCATATTCATTTTTCCATTTTTTAAACTGTTCACCTAAATAAACCTGTACATGCTTCTTCTTAATTCGACTAAAACGAGACGAGCTAGGGTAGTGCCTATAAATGACTTCGGCCCAATTGGTTCTGTGTTGAAATAAAACGATTTCTTCACTCTTGATATCATTGATTGCTAGTTTATTGATAATATCATTATTGCTCTGACTGACTTCATTGGTTAGAAAAAGAGCTTTCTTTTTTCCATTTTGATAAAGATTTAATCTTCCGTAGGCAATTGGGTTTTCGTTTGCTGAGGCAAGAATCTTTGATTGAATAGGATCATTTCGAAGCAGTTGATTGGTATTATCGACAGCGAGTTCTTGAACTTGGACCTTTTCAATTCTTAATTCGCCGTTATTCATTAAGGTATAATAATAATCAACTTCTTTATCAATTTTACTGACTATGTCGTTTGTAACAAGTTGGTATTGACTCTTATCCTTGACAGAATTACTTCCAAGGCTAAGCTCTAATTGATTTGAATCGATATACGCTTGATTTAAGACTAAGGCATTTTCTTGCATCACTTCAGAGAAGCGAGATGCTTTAATATCATCGTTGGAAATGGCATCAATGATTTGTTCTTGTAGTTGATAAAGATTTTGAACTCTTAATTGATCACTAGTTTCGCTTTGATAGATTATTGAAAATTCATCAGAACTTGGATAGCGTGCGCCTTCGCCGCTATGATAGCCAGCTAGAGGTAACTGAAGCCACAGACCACCTATGATGAACAAGCCAAATAGAATTATAGTAATGTTTCGATTAACCATCTTGTTTTATCGGTTATTGGTGATTAAAAATTAAGGAGTTATTGCTCGTTAATTCAGGCGTTAAGGTATTTTATTGTTCTTCCGATAACGTTATATGAGATTTCTCTCTCTTTCACTATTATCGCTAATTTTCTTCGTTTCTTGCTCGAACGATGTCTCACGTTTTCCGGCATCTGATCTTGTTATCGATCAAACTGTCATTCAAGAAACATTTGAAATACCAACGATAAAAGTAAATTCACCGCTAAACACTTCTTGGGATAACTTAGCCAGTCAAATGCAACGTCAATTATCTTCTATAGAAATAGTAACCGGTGAAAAGAATTTAAAAGTACTTGCGATTCAAGAACAGTTACCGAATTCTGTTGGAGCTAGAATTGTTCCTGAGATTACTGACAATGGTCAGTTCATCTTAAGAATTTTTTACTCTTCAAAAGATGATCATTCATCAAAAGCTATTCTTAAAAAGGTGACGGATAGTTTAACGGATAAAACTGTTCTTCAAACATATTATGATTTATTTGAATGGTTTTATAACATTAAAGAAGGCCATGCTGAGTCTATTCAAGCTTTTCACCAAATAAAATCTGAAAGTATGACTTCACTTGGAGTGGTTGATTCCGCCGATAATGCTAATCTTCTTGAAAAATATGCTGATCGAAGTACTGAGCTTGAGAGTCTGACAAAAGATTTATCTAGAGAGAGAAGACTGCTTGAAAAAGCGAGGAAAGATCTTCTTTCAGATCTTGATCGTGCCGGCGAAATGGAGCAACTTAAGAATTTGGTAGCCGCTAATAAACGTGCCGAAGTGGCAGACTTACTCGATAAGTACTTGCCACGAGAGCAGATGAGTCCGTTTGAAACTAGATTTTGGGATCAAATGCTCGATACCATCAAAAAGCCGCTTCCTTTAAAAGATAGAGTCTTAGTTTTTAGAGGAATTGATGAAGATATGATCTACTCAGCCTTAAACGATGCTGGCAAAGAATTAACAAAAGAAGAGGCCTTATCAGGTTCTAAAGCCTTTATGATGTCGTCTTTGATGACAAAAAACCAAGGGACCTGGAATAGACGTTTACGTTCATTACAAACAATTAATGAAAAGTTCTTAGGGTTTAATAACGCTACCAATTCTTCACAGTGGACCAAGAATTTTAGAATTTCTACTTTCTTTAAGCAACACAGTCGAAACCCACAAGGTAGTCCATTTCTATCCTTTACTCCAAAGATTTCAATATCGACCAATTTTGGAAGAAAGAGATCAGCCGCCTACTTAATTGATCCAAGAGCACTTCTTGCAAATGCGACAACATCTTATGTAGGTGAGTTTGAGTTTTTAACTTCTGTAGTGACTTTTCCTGATGAACTTGTCGATATCTATGACGAAGGACTTCATGGCGCTATGGATAACTCTGCAAGACAGTCTAGGTTTTTAGAAAAGACGAAGTTAAAACTTGTTCAGGAGTATGGACAAGTAGAAGGTGAGAGCTCTTTCAATGAAATTCACCGCGTCTTTAAGCATTTCAATGATTTTACAGATGTGGCCCAACTTGAAAGCAATGTTAAAAAAGAAGGCTTTTTTACCAAAGTGATGTCTTTTTTTAAAAAGAAGCCTGCCCAAGTTGTTGTTGAAAATGTTGATCCGACTTCAAAAAGTTGTAACTACGTTCTTAAGGCCATCTGGAATTTATAATCTAGCCGCCTGTCTTTTTCCATTTTAATTCTTTCTTATCTAAATAGGCCGTAATTTTATCCATGGTTGGCGAGTGAATTTCTATAATCTCATTTTTAAAAGTGCCACCAACTCCAGTTGATTTTTTTAAATCACTTGCGAGTTTCTTGCACCATTCATTGTTGCTTGGAAGATTGCTTATTTCAATAACGACTCTGCCTTTTCCGGCAGTAAGACGTCTTAGTTTTAGTAAAACATCTTTTTCGTTAACAGGAGTCTGATTCGTTGATTTGTTGTCAGATTTTTTTCGAAGATCGCCTTCAGAATCTGACCATACGAGCTTTGCATCTTTCATCAAGACCTCAAGTTTGTTATTATTAGGCTATTCTAGAAATTGTTTCAAGGCCTGGCAAATGGATGAGATGGATTTTGACTTTAGAGACCAAATTCAAACAACGGATTGGTACCCTTTAGAAATACACTTTAAAAATAATGCGCTCTTTGTTGTTTCAAATTCTCTGAATTTAGCCGAAGTCGCTGGTGCAGTCGCCAGGGACGAAAAGATCAAAGTAGAAGCTTGGGTAAGCCAAAATACAATCTATCGCCCTGATGCTGAATTTGCTGAATTTCACCGTAAGGATCAGTATAAAGTTTTCGCCAACTTTATTATCGTGGCACCATACGTTTTTATTCAGTTGCTAAGCTTAGAATAGACCTTATATTTTCCAACCAATGGTACATTTTGAAGTTCAATCGCAAGTTGTACCCAACCTGTTGAATCAACACTTGGATGAAACCAAGCTTCTAGTAGCCATTTCTTGCTTTCAGGAATTAGCTTTACGTGATGAGCTCTGTTGTACCTTCCGATATTTTCCTGACCAAGGTGCATAATTGTAGCTCCTTGGTTGATGGCCGGGCCACCTTCAGCTAGTTCTTCATAACCTCTTTCGTCTAAGTATTCGATCGGTAGAGTTGCTGTAAATGTTCCTTCTCTTTGGCTTCTGGAGATTGGTACAAAAAGGCGTGGGATAATTTTATAAGAGATTTGTGCGTCAAAATCAGTCTGTCTTTCTGCAATAATTTTTATTTTTAAAGTGCCACCGCTATGAAGATCGCCGGGCATGATTTTATGTGTAATTTCTGAAGCAACTAGTTGAAAAGAGAATAAGAAAGTTAAAGCGTAGACGATTGCTTTCATGTGCTTGGCTCCAGAATTAATGATTTTGACACTACATATCCTAAAATAAAACGATATGGCGAGTTAAATCTTGCTTAGACAGTTAAATAGTTGACGAAAGTACTCTCTGCGTTTTTTGCCTACAGTATTTTATTACGCGTAAAGGTAAAATAGCTCTGACTATGGAGGTCTAATGAAAAGCTTAATTTCACTATCAATGGCAACGCTTCTGTTGATTGGCTGTAAGGATCAAGCTCCTGATCGCCTCAAAGAACTCATGAAGCAAGATGCCCAAACTCCAAGCTATTCATCGTTTGCTGAAATTACGCCAATAACTCCAGTTCCTTCAAAGTTTAATTTGTCGATCACAAGGCTTTTGGCGATGGCACTGTTTAATAGACAGAGTATGAAGTATGAAATCGTGCCGGATGGTGAGTATAACGAAACCGAAAAGAAGATTATGGAGTTTTTTAAGCATCCAGGGCTTCAAAAATCATTAAAACTTTTATCTTATGCTCGTCAAATCAAGTCAGGTCATCCCTACAGAATCAATCCCTTTGTTCCATTTGCAACACGCCGTAAGGAAAATGCTCTGATTGAACAAATGGGTGTGGGGCCGGCGGCCGTTGTCAGTGATCTTTTTAAATTAAAAGGAAATCATCAAGGGATTATTACATACAAAGATGGCACTACTGATCAACAAGCGCCTGTCAGCTTCTCTTCAAAGTCGCTGCCCTTATCAGGCTTAATGTTTTTAATGGATCATCAGGTCTTTGCACTTAATGATCTTATTTCAAATCCCGATTTAAATATCCTACAAGACGTGATTATTCATGAGTTCACGCATATCTGGAACAATGAAATGCTCGATGAGCAAACTCGTAACCAGCAAAGTATCGAAAATAATAAGACTGAAGTCGGTCATGATACTCAAATTGTGTCGAACCCGTACCTCGCTTTTTCAGAAGGACTTGCTGAATCATTTGAAGCCCTTTACGGAACAGCAGCCTCAAAAATCATGAATATGACTGACCATGAACGTGAAGTCTTCTTTGGAAACTTTAATGCCAAAATCTCAAAGTCGCTTGAGTTCTTGGCCAATCGTCAGACCTATATTAGAAGAAATGCTTATGCCTACAACCTCTATGACTTTAAAAACTGTACCCTAAGAGCTGTAAACGCCATCGATTCGTCTGATGCTGGTCCTGCTAAGGCTCTAGAGAGGCTTTTAACTGAAGAGCGATTTGATGCCGATGCTGCGAAAAAAGCTCTAGCTTGGTTAAATTTTGATGATCGTTTTTATGGTGATGGTGGTCGTGTTTCTACGGCAACACTAAAAAAGAATTGTTCAGTTGATTCACCGCTTAGACTTGGCGCCAAAGAAGGTTTTGTCGCTACGATGATTTATAATATTCTTTATTCGGGATCTCTTGTGGATTCAGCTGACCTTGAAAAAGAGTATGCATATAAAAGTCAAAAAGGTTGGAAGTCTTATGCTAGTTGGACCAAAAACTATGAACAACACCAAAAAACACTTAAGCGTGCTGTCGCCAATGATGAAAGACAAGCTAGAAATGAGCGCATCTTTCTTAAAGGCTTTAGAAAATTAGTTGAAAATATTATTGTTTCAAAAGCCGGTACTCTTAAGCAGCTTATCTCACATATGCTTTCAAGCGAGAGTAACCTTGACCGCGAGCAAAGAGTTAGATTAGCTTATCAGGTAATGAAAGTTTCCATGGGAAGCTTAAGTGATCTTGATGCTGATTTAATTTCTTATTTTTCTTCACCAGCGGCCCTAAGAGATCATCAACAGCAAGTCTTCGAAAATCTCGAAAGACTAGATAACGAGAGCAAAATCGATTCTGTCGTATCAAAGCTTGATTCTTATCCTGCGATCTATGTTTCTTATAAGAGCCAAATTGATGATGGTCAAAAACGCTTAAACATTAATGTCGCTCATCATATTGATTTGATTGATATGTTCAATGGAAATCATAAGCGCGTTAAGCAACTTGCTGCACGTTTAGATAAAGGCGAAGGCTTTGAAAGTGCTGATGACTTTATTGCTTTTGCTGCCACGTTTGATCAAGATGACCTGGCCCGCACAATGATTGAACAGGCCGATAAAGAAATTGGTGGTCTGGATCAGCTGGAAAAGAAATTTAAATTCCAGGATCTTGTTAATCACTCTTTATAAGATTACTTAATTTCGATCCATTTTTTAGTTTTAGCGTCATATTTCTTAAATGCAGACCAACCCTGTTCTGCATCTGAGAACTCGTTAGGGCCATCATTAAACGTTGTGAATAGAGCTAATTTTTTAAGTTGAATGTCTTCACCTTCACCGATGGCGGTAACTAAGAAATGGACATCTCTTACGTCCTCATCAGAGCCTTCAGATAAAATGATATGAGCAACTGGTAGGCCATTCATGCGCCAATCCTCATCAGAACCACTAAAGCTTAAACTAGCGCTTAGATAATCGTAATGTTCGCTTGATAAAACGCTGATATCTCCACTAGAGCGAATTAGAAATTTAACTGTTGAACCTTGAAATTTAACACTCCACTGTCCTGCCAAAGCTTTTTGAACGTCATCCTGATTTAGGCTGGCAAAAGAATTAAGCGAAAGCAGCAATGAGGCCATAAGTATAAGAAATTTCATGAAATTCTCCATTAAAAACTATTTATTGTGCATTCATAAAACAAGCTTTTAGCTTCGTCAGCTAACAATGTAATTTTTCCTTACTCTAAGCTGACAGGGGAAGATAATAAATTTAGTGTAGGGCATGCGTTTGTTTATTTTAATTTTTGCACTTCTAGCAGTTGCAGGCTTTTCTAGTGCCGGTGAAGTTAAGGTGCTTACCTACAATATCTACCGTAAGCCTGAACCCTTTTTTTTTGGGGGAACTCATGCAAAAAAACGAGTCAAACAGCTGTGTCAGGTGCTTAAAAAAGCGGATTATGATGTCATCATGCTTCAAGAAGCTTGGCTATCTAAGGATCGTAAGTATTTATCAAATTGTGGTTATCCTTTTGTGATGGATATAACCAATGTTGACTATTACAGACCTGGTAGAGCGGCCGCTAATGGGCGTGAACAAAATTTAGAAACAGGTCTTCTCATTTTATCGAAATATCCATTTATTAAAAAGTATAGAGTTTCTTACGATGAGCGCGGTAACTGGTGGACTCTTTTCAGTGACGGTGAAACCGCAGTTAGTAAGGCCGTTTATGCAGCTCAAATTGCTTTTCCTGGCGATAAGAAAATCTGGTTTTTTAATACTCATTTAGCAGCAAATTATTGCGATTACTATCCTTGGGTCAATTGTGAACCGTATGAGGATGTAAGAGCTGAGCAAGTTAAGATGGTGGCTAAGCTTATTTCAAATACTGCAGGATCCATTATTTTAGGTGGAGATCTTAATATGGGAGATAAGTTAAGTTCCAGAGATCGTATCTGGGATCAGTGGCAAGATTATTTCCCTGGTTTTAGTCAGGCACCTCATGATCCTAAAAGATCTTCCACAAGTTCATCAACGAATATGTTTAAAGAAACGGAAAATGGAAAAATAGATCATCTCTTTGGTTCAGACGATCTGGTTAAAACCAATGGCAATGTCGTCTATGACCAACTGAAGAATATTGAAGGACTGTCGTTACACCTTTCAGATCATTATGGCTGGGAGACGACTTTCTCATTTTAGCTGTGATCGTTTCTTTTGAGAGAGGCCTTCAGTTAAAGTTCCAAAAATTGCAAATTTTAAGAAATTGAACAGACCACCTGAAAAAGCTCCGTCAGTCATCTTGCTAAAGAGTTGATATTTTTTCTTTGAGTATGGGAACCAGTTGGCCTCGATCTTTTTCGAGTCACTATCAATAAGAACAGATTTCATATTGCAAAAAGCTCTTAGACCATGAACACCTTTGTAGCGACCAATTCCGCTATTTTTTTGTCCACCAAATGGTAGGTAGTGATTACCTTCTGTGAGCATGACATTATTAATTGAAACATTTCCTACTTCTAAGGCCCTAGCGACTCGATCACATCTTTTTAAATCGTGAGACCACACGCTGGCCGAGAGTCCATAAGGAGAGTTATTAGCACGAGAAATAACTTCGCTTTCATCATTAAAGCCCATGATAGGAATGATTGGGCCAAAAGTTTCTTCGTGAGCAATCAGCATCTCTTCTGTTACATTGGTTAAAGCAAGCGCCGGTATCATCTCATTTTTACCATCCCACTGCTGGCCACAAAGAAGAGTTGCTCCTTTTGAAATTGCATCATCAAGATGGTTTTTCACAATAGCGATTTGATTGTTGGTCGTCATGCCGCCAAAATCACTATCGCCATCATAGTCACGTGATTGTTTTATTTCATCAACGATACTTTTAACCTCAGTTGTAAATTCCTCAAGGCAAGTATCTTGAACATAGACGCGTTCAACGGAAGTGCAAGATTGACCACAATTGGTTAGAGCTCCCCAAACAACGCCACTAGCTGCTCGTTTAATATTGGCATCAGCAAAAACAATTGAAGGGTCTTTTCCGCCAAGCTCAAGCTCAACTGGAATAAGTTGGCTTGCCGCTTGTTGCATTATTTTTTTGCCTGTGGCCACAGATCCAGTAAAGAAAATCTTATCCGGGCGCTGGTCGATAAGCTGACTTCCAATTTGTCCGCCGCCGTATACGACTTGGACCCAATGCTCATCCATTCCAATTCGCTTCATTAGATCTTCAACTAGGCCAGTCAGTGGCGTAAATTCAGATGGCTTATAGATGGAAGCGTTCCCTGAAACAAAAGCCGCCATAATTGGAACGATTGCCTGATAAAAAGGGTAGTTCCATGGTGATATAATGAGTATTGTTCCTAGTGGCTCGTAGTAGATACGAGACTTCTTTCCAAGTAGAGCAATAGGCGTTTTGATTTTCTCGTCGGCCAGTGCTTTCTTAGTTTCTTTTTCTAGAAAAGATAAATGATCAAGAACACCAAAGATTTCTGAGACCAGGGCGTCAGATTTGGATTTTTTAGTATCATCTTGAATTCGCTCAATAATGATTTCTTTTTCTCTTAGGATTAGTTTTTTTAGAGCAGTGACATACTTAAGGCGTTGTTCAATTGTTAGTTCTCTTATCTGCTTAGAAGCATTTTTTGAAAATGTTGAAATCTGCTGGGGCGTGAGTTTAACATTTTCAGTCATCGTATAGCCTTTTGGTTGGTAGCTTGGAGTCTGTGCATCCCAGCCAATAGTATTAAGAATTTGTTTTCCATATTTTTCTTGATCTTCAAGACCCGAATAATACAAAGTGAAAATGATTCCTTTGAGTCCGAGCTTTAACATTCTTAGTAATGTTCCAATGAAATTTGGAAAACTTGCATGATAATCACTTGTTTTTAGAATCAAGCCTATGAAAAATTTTGGAGCATAATGAAAGAGCGTCATTAAGACTTTTAGACCTTCAAGGTCTTCTTCTTCCATATAATCGAGCATGCGGTCGATATCTAAAATAAATTCAGTTTCTGAAAACTTTGGAAGATGCTTATCGCCAGGAATGACGACATCGCCAAGTTTTAGGACACCCTTAAGTTGGCTGGCATTAAAATGTTTAGAGCATGTGTCTAAAAGCAATTCAGGCTTCATGATTGATGCGCCTTCTTAATAATAGTGTCAGCTGCCTTAAGTGTTAAGGCCATGATGGTTAATGAAGGATTAATTCCAGGAGCATTAGGAAAAATGCTAGAGTCGGCACAAAAAATATTTGAAGCATGATGAAGTTGAAAATCTGGATTTACAACACTCGACTTACTATCTTCACCGATACAAAGACCGCCCATCAGATGAAGTCCTATACTGAGCTCCCCATTGACGACTTTAGTTGCTCCTGTGGAGTTGAAGATTTGATGAATCACTTTCTCGCCGCGTTTATAAGTTTGAAAATCCTCGCCCTTTAATTCTTTGGTGATATGAACGCGTCCAGAGGATGTCAGTTTTATTGTTCCAGGTAATTGGTCGCGGATGGCCACTTCGACACAGGCGTAATGTCTTAACTTTTTCATACTTGCCATATGTTTTTTCCCAAAACTAGGAAGAAGCATGGCAAGTCCTACCGGAGGAGCAAAAACATTTTCTAATTTAAATTTACTAATCCTAAAATGCGGTTCATCGGATTTCATGGCCTGAAAAGGACCTTTATGAGCCGCAATTTCTTTTTCATAGAGACCTAGGCTCATAAATTGAGGATGAGTATAAAATTTTTTTCCAACCATGCGGTTAGAATTTTTAAGAGTGGAGTTGAGAAGCAATATGGTATTTCCTACGGCGCCTGAAGCTAAGATAAGATTTTTTGCTTTGAAGGTATGATGAGCTTTATTCCTATCGACGGCATGAACAATGATGAGATCATTCTTTTGCTCAATTCTAGTGGCTTCCATTTGACTGAAAAGCTTAAGTCCATTCTTGATTGCTTTTGGTAGCGCTGTAATAGCGGTTGATTGCTTACTATCCAATTTGCAGCCAGAGAGGCATTGAATACAATCATTTCCTTTTTCGTACTCACAGCCGCTTTGAGCACGCTTTAGTGGTGCACACTCATAGCCTAGGTTTTTAAAGCCTTGGATAAAAATATCGGCATTGGCATTTCGATACTCTTTTGGAATTTCTTGAATTTTGACTCCAGATTCAGCTTTTTCATACCAAGCTTTCATCTTTTCTACGCTGAATTCTTTTATGCCTGAAACTTCACTCCAAGATTCAAGAGCAACGTTATCAAAACGATCAAGCAAGGCTTGATTGACTATAGAGCCACCGCCAACAACTTTAGGTCTTAAAAATCCAATGGTCGCCTGATGATTAAGTTCAATTCCACCACCCCAATATAACTTGGAATTGGCGTCTATTTCTTTTTGAGGGTAAGTGTCTTTATTAAAATATTCTCCAGCTTCAACTAAAGTAACGTTGGCTCCATTCGCCGTGAGCTCTTTGGCCATAATGATGCCTGAAACTCCAGCACCTAAAATTAAATAATCGTCTATTACAGAAAGCATTGGTTTTCCCCTCTGTAAGTTGGCACCTTGGTAAGAGTATTATTTTTAATAACGTTAAGTTGAGTGAATCGCTCACATAACTCGCCAGCTTTAGCATGCCTAAAAAGGACAGGTTCACCAAAACTTAAATTCCTTGATGTATGAAGGGGAGTTTGCACTTCACCACATCCCTCATTGATATCAAGCTTAATCTCTTCATCAATCATAGGTCTTGGCGATTTATCTTGGCCAATTGAACCTGAGGCAATATATCCGCCACCGGCCGCTGTAAAGGTTTTATCAACCGATTGTCTTGTTACTTCAAGCGCAAAACCAGCGGCTGACTCAAACTGAAAGTCTGAATAGTAGTCAAACAATAAAGGGGAGTATAAACCAGAACCTGCTGCCAGCTCAGTTACACTTGGATCTTTTTTTGTCAGATGAAGACTTCCTGTTCCACCGCCATTAACAAAGGCTAATTGATGACCATAGGACTCACAAAGTTTAGTCATCGATACGCGTTTTTGAATGACTTGTCTCATTGAAGATTTCTTTAGGAAGCGGATGATGGGATTTAACAATTTCTTAAATGGGTTATTATCACCAACCCCAGCTATTTGTGCCTCATAGCCCATCACACCTTTTAAATTCAGGTGGTGACAATTTTTTAAGAACTCAAGTCTATCCTTAAGAATGGTTTCATTTTTCAAAGATGATCGGTAAACACCAAAGTAAATCCCAAAATGAGATGTTGATAGATCAATATCAAAACAAATATTGATTTTAGTACTTAGCCTTTTGGCCATGGTTTCAATTGCTTGTAAATGTTCAATTCGATCAACCATAAAGGTGATCTCATCCCATTCTTTTTTTACCGAAGTCTGCTGATCAAACCAGCGCAGATAAGGATAGCCAACAACAATATCTTTAAGCCCATGGGACGCTAGCCACTGAGCTTCGTCAGGATGAAAAGATAATATTCCTTGAAAAATATCAGAATGGTTTTTAAGGAGTTCCTCGATGACATATCTGCAGCGGATGGATTTAGTGGCGATTCTAATTTTTAACGGCGAGGCCATGGTTTTGAGTTGAGCTATATTTTTATCTAACCTATCCACATCGAGCCAAGCCAGAGGCAGGGACTCATCCTTAATAAGTTTTTTGATAGCGGTATTTGTCGTCATGCCGCTATTTTAAGAGAGGTGAGGTGTTAAATCCATTATTGATAATAATGCAGACGCATATACTCTGGTATAGTTCTTCCCTTGGCTTGTTAGACAAAGCAATCTTATAATCTGCTGGTAATATGAAGGAGTGTTTGATGTCAGATAAGAATTGGCTTGTTGGTGCTGCTAAGGCCGATATTACAGCGTTTATCCCTGGCATTGTGATGCTCGGTTACGGTAACCCGCATAACACCGTAAAATACGTTCATGCTCCATTAAATGCTCGAGCCTTTTGGATTGAAAGTAGTAAATCAAAAGAAGTCACTTTGATGCTTTGCTTGGAAGTCTGCTTTATAACCCAAGCCTTAACAGACTCGCTTTGGGAATTGATATCAAAAAAGTACTCTAGTCTAAAACGAGATCAAGTCATCATTACGGCACAGCATACTCATTCGGCACCATCTGGTTATAGCCATTATGCCCTTTATAGTATGCCAACTCCTGGATTTTCTCAGCAAGTTCTAGACATTCTAGTTATGGGTTGCTTTAAGGCAATTGAGCAAGCCTTTCAAAATAAAAGAGCTAGTAAGATAATTTATAAAGAGGGACAAGTTCCCTTTGATGCTGACGTTAGCTTTAATCGCTCGCTTCGAGCTTACAATCTAAATCAGGAAGTTAAAGAGCCTTTATCTAAAAAGGAGCAGTCAAAGGGGACCGATCGAACAATGCGATTAATTGAATTTGTTGATGATCAAGGTCCCTTTGCCTCATGGAATTGGTTTGCCGTTCATTGCACTAATATCATTTGGACCAATCATCATATTTCCCCCGGTAATAAAGGTTATGCGGCGACTTATTTGGAAGCTGATCAGGCTAAACTTCATGGTCGATCCGATTATATTGGAGTTTTTGCGCAAGGAAATTCCGGCGACGTTTCTCCTATTCAAGAGCCACCATTTTGGGCACACTGGATTAAACAGCCTGATTTAAAAATGATTACCAAAGCCAAAGAAAATGGTCTTAAGCAATTTTCATGGGCCAAGAAATTTTTAATTCAAGATGGAATAGAGATTGAAGGAGAAATTGACGGGGAGCTAATCTATGTTGATTTTTCAAATATAGAGATTGAAAAATCTCGCCTAGATGATAAGACTACTTTTGCATCAACTTCTCCAGCTTGTTTAGGTGTTTCTTTTGCTGAAGGCGCTGAAAATGCTGGAATTATTGATCCGATTAAATATTTTGCTCGCTTTGTCGCCAACACAATTAAAATTTGGGAATTTTCTATCATGCCTTTGCGCTCAAAAGAGTGGTGCAATCGTATTCGCTTAAAATATTCTACACAAAAACCAAAACATATTTTTGTTGAAACCGGAGAAAAGAAAGTTTTGGGTACGACTCAAGTTATGAGCTTAATTATTCCTGGATGGATCGATAAAAGCATTGGTTATTTTAAACGCATTCATCGTCAAGGTGGAGTTCATGAACACACTTGGACTCAACATGTTTTACCGCTCTCAATCGTTAGGATTGGCTCGCTTTCTTTGGTTAATATCCCGGCCGAGCCAACCACTATGGCAGGTAAGAGAATCAAAGATGAATTGTCTGAAATTTTAGGAGGCCAGGTTGTCTTGTCTCCATACTCCTTGGCCTATTGCGGTTATTTAACTACGCCACAAGAGTATGAGGCCCAATGTTATGAAGGCGGTCATACTGTTTTTGGAAAATGGACTCTTCCAGCTTTTCAGCAAAACTTAGTGCGACTTGCCAAAGAGTTAACAGTTGCTAAAAACCAGAGGGTTTTAGACAAGAGTTTGCAACCTCCTCAATTTACGAAGTACGAATTATCAATTCGTAGTTTTGAAACACCAGCTCTTGACCAGCATTGATTAGAAAGACAAACTGGTTCCACTCTAGGAGGTCGCATGAAGCGATTAGTGGCCATAGGATTGGCGCTTTATTCATTGAATTTATTTGCATCTAATATCAAGCTTGTTTTATCTCCACTAGATGAAGTCATGGCCGTCAGTGATATTAGTCTCTCCCAAATCCAAGCTAAAATTTATTGTCGCTTTCAAGACCCACAAACAAAAAAATCTGTTCTTAGAGAACGTTATATTTTAACTCGCTTGGACCGCATTGAAGAAGGTCGCTACCGTGTTCGTACTGGAAAAGCCAATTTAAATGCATGGGTGCCAGAGTATACGCTTACTGGTTGTGGTTATAATTTAATAACTCTTGGTGAAGACCTTGATGGTAATCCTCTTATAGGTGAGATCGTGCTGCTTGATTCTGGTCTTGGAAAACAAAGTGCAAGCTCTAAACTAAAAAAGAAATTAGCCGCACTTTTAATTGGTAAAATGGGTGAGCGAGATAATGCTTATCTTGGCGACATCATTCAAGATTAATTACTTACATTTATTTGATTTTTTTAACGGCTGATTTGGCTTTTGATAAGTCATAGCAAAAGGAAGAGTCAAGACTTCTCCAAAACGCTTAACCTGAAACCACATTTTATACTGACCTGATTGAAGCTCATCAATATGAGCATCGAATGGGTAGTCAAACTCTGAGGCAGTAGCGATTGGTAAAAAGGCGTGTAGGTGTTGAAATCTGAGTTGTTCAAATGGGCGATTTGAATTTTCAATCATGACAGCATGACCACCCATCTCAAGCCATTTTTCAAATCCTTCAGCAGCAACCCATTCACCATTTTCTAATTGTTTTTTAATATTAAGATAAAACTTTGGAACCCAACGATCACAAAAATCATAAGTCTCATAATCAAGCACGGCTTTTAATGATTCTCCATTTTGAACAAACTCATACTCAATGCCGCGATTGGCATCTGGCCAACTTGTATCAGCACTTGGGCCACCACGAGCGCCGTCAGCATAAATTTGATGTCTCGTCGTCACCATCACCATTTCACCGCCATCGTGATTATGTGGCATCGTTTCTGTGAAAAGATAATATTCACCAAACCAAGGGATTGATTGTGGTAAAGCTTGATTGTCAGGGTCTGTACTTGTGCCGTTAACACTTAATTTAAAGACCCCAGTCTTCATATCAAAATCTGGGTGGACGTGTGCAAAATGAGAGAGGTCTTTATTGACGATAATCGTATGCATAAGCTTTCCATGCATACGATGAAACATTTTATGATTCATGCCGTTTGGCATTTTGTAGGAAATTTTAAAGTCAGCTATCTGTGAAGCGTGCATCCTCATTTGTTGATCGTCATTAAGGGTAGCCACGGGACTAAGTGCCCCGTAAGCCGTATTAATCAATAACAATAACAGGATGTATTTCAATTGAGCCTCTATTATTCGCGTGCGCTGTCATGTTGAAAGATATAAAGACCTTCTTCAATCGAGCTAGCTAAGATTTTTCCTGATTTAAAGAATGGAAAAGCACCCCAAACGGATACAAATCCTGTTTGTGAGCGTTCACCTTCTTGCCAAAAAGCAACTTCATTCATTGATGCTGGATTACTGACGTCGTAGATACGAAGGCCTGAGCCGTAGTGTGAAACAAAAGCGTAATCACCTTTAATATGCACATTGTGGGCAAGTGAGCCTGGAGCTAAAACTTCACCAACTTTTTGTACACTTCTTAAATCACTGAGATCAAACATTTTCATTGTCTTGCCGCTATTTTCTTCAGTCGTCATGAGGTAGCGGTTATCAGTTGTAGGCCATGCATTGTGAACATAACCAGCTCGTTGAATTTGAAAACGCTTAACTAGAGTTGGGTTCGATGGATCATCATAGTTGAAAATCCCTATCGTGCCATGTCCACCTTCTGAGACATAAACAAGTCCATCTCTGGCATAAATGTCGTGGCACTCAACACCTAGAAAAGAAAGCTTTGTCGGAGCTAGCGGGTTTTCTAATGAATAAAGCTTAACTGGTTGAGCGTGATCACCTTCAGCAAATAAAATTTTACGATCTGTATCGATCCATAAATTATGTGAAGTTGTAAAGTCAGTGAACGTCGCTGCAAGAGTCGCAACTTCAGGAAGCTTTGACAGGTCAATAATTTGCATTCCGCCGCCAGACTCGTTGACGACATAGGCGTAATGACCAAGTGTTTTAATATCTTTCCAAGTTGAGCGATTTGATGGAATGAAGCTGATTTCTTTTGGAGATGATGCATCAGTAATATCGATGATGGCCGTACCGTCTACAACACCAAGAAGGGCGTATTCACGTTGATCAGGAGCAGTGTATCCCCAGACGTCATTGTACTGAATATTTCTATTGTATTTGAATTTTGAAAGAGGGGTTAATCTTTGAGAGGCTTCGGCGCCAAGAGACAACAGCAAGACCACAACAGTCAGTAACAGTACCTTCATTAAACACGTCCTATGTGAATGAGTAACTGATTAATGTTATTGGACTAATTTGATTTTGGCATTAGCTGTAAGAAGAAATAAGAAAGCCCCAGTAAACTGGGGCTTTATAGTCAGACATCAGAATTTAACCGGAATTACTCTGCGGAAAGAATCTGATAAGCACCTTGTACATTTAGTTTACCACCGCTAACTGTTTTGCCGCGCAAGCTTGGTAGTTTTTCACTCCCATTTAGCAGGGCTTGTTTTACTCGTAAAGCTGTGGCTCCCGGATTTAATTTAGCAGCCGCTCCAAGCCCATCAACTGCTGCATAAAGAAGAGCAACTGTGCCTGCGACATGAGGAGTCGCCATCGACGTCCCTGTTAGTGATCCAGTTCTGTCCCCTGGAAGAGTTGATAAAATATCTGTTCCAGGAGCACCTAGATCAATACCGACAGCGCCGTAACCAGCGTATTGATATTTTTCATTATCGATAGTGGTATTAGTTACAGTGACAAGATATGGACTTGTACAACCTGTTGGCACGTCCCCCATTTTATCGATGTCTACTTGGTCATTAATTGTAGCGGCCGCTGATAAAATACCAGCTTCTCCCATAGCATTGTAAACATCATTCCAAAGTCTGTAGTCACCGCTATCGCAGCGAGCGCGATCGACTCCAAAACTTGAATTCGTTACGACAACGTTGGCACCTTTTGAACCATTGCTATCAAGCCAAAGTTGTTTTTGAGCAAGCACATAGCCATAACCCTCAAGCACAACAGAAGTTGTTGAAGATGAAGCTCCAACACCCATAATTTTAACATTCCAGTTTACACCAGCAACGTCACGACCATTGTCACCACGAGCACCAGCAATACCAGCGACGTGTGTGCCGTGTCTTGATGCGATTAAGTCACCATTTGACTGGTAAGCATTCCATCCATGAACATCATCGACGTAACCATTATTATCGTCGTCAATTCCATTGCCTGGTATTTCTCTGGTGTTAGTCCAAATATTTTGCTTTAGATCAGCATGAGAGACATCAACGCCTTCATCAACAACAGCAACAACATAGTCGTGAGAGCCAACGCTTTTTTGCCAGACATTTCCGATATGAATGTCAGCGCCATTACTTTGTGTCGACATGCTCCATTGGGCAGTAAAATCAGGGTCATTTGGCTGTTTAGCTTTTCGAAGACTGACTTCTTCTTCATAAGTCACAGATTCAATACCGCTAAAACTTTTCAGTGATTGGATAGATTCAAATCCCTGTGGAGCTTCGACAAGATAAATTCCAAGAGCAGGGATGATGGCTTTAATAATCGAAAAACCGTAATCTACTAAAGCCTCGACGGACTAATTCTTTTGAAATT
>CAYGRY010000040.1:0-24677 GCA_964352405.1 uncultured Halobacteriovorax sp. | reverse complement strand
AATCACTGAAATTGCATTTGTTCCACGTGGAACATTCGGAGAATTTTGTGGATTTCGATATTCTCATTATTGGCGGTGGCCATGCCGGTGTAGAGGCCGCTCATATTGCTCATCAATTTGATTTGAAAATTGGCTTAATTTCTATGCCTGGAGTAAAGCTTGGTTCTACACCTTGTAATCCTTCTATCGGTGGGGTTGGTAAGGGTCAAGTCGTACGCGAGATTGATGTGCTTGGTGGTCTAATGCCAATCGTCGCTGATAAGTCTGCGATCCAAGTTCGAATCCTTAATGAATCAAAGGGGCCCGCTGTTCAATCAACTCGCTTTCAAGTTGATAAAGATATTTATGCCGCCACTGTTGAAGAGACTTTATCTACTCTAGAAAACTTAACAATCGTACGCAAGAAAGCTGTCTCTATATCCAGTTCAAATGAACTTTTCACCGTTTCTCTTGATAACGGTTCAAAGCTTTCTTCAAAAAAGCTTATTGTAACCACTGGTACTTTTTTAAATGGTAAGCTTCACACAGGGGATGAGTCTTTAAGTGGTGGTCGCCATGGATGTGATAAATCAGTTGGACTTAAGGATCTTTTTTCTCAAATCAAGACTCTTGAT
Source organism: uncultured Halobacteriovorax sp. (assembly GCA_964352405.1). Classification (GTDB taxonomy): domain Bacteria; phylum Bdellovibrionota; class Bacteriovoracia; order Bacteriovoracales; family Bacteriovoracaceae; genus UBA4207. The sequence goes on along the minus strand of CAYGRY010000040.1, from coordinate 24,063 downwards.
ACTAGATTTAAAACTGGTACTCCGCCGCGGCTTTTAAAATCTAGTTTGAACTTTTCTAAAATGGTTCCTCAAGAATCTGATCCTAGAACTGAGAACTTCTCTTCACTTCACTCCAGAACGGATCGATTCCTTAAGCAAGTTCCTTGTTATATTACCCATACCAATACAACGACGATGGAGACTGTTCGCTCTAATAAAGAGCGCTCTCCTATGTACAACGGTAAAATTAAGGCCGTTGGAGCTAGGTACTGTCCTTCACTTGAAGATAAAGCTTTTAGATATCCCGATAGAAACGAACACCACGTTTTTGTTGAGCCTGAAACCCTGGCAGGGGAAAGTATCTATCCAAATGGAATTTCAAGTTCTTTACCAAAAGACGTACAACTTGATTTTGTTAGATCTATTGAAGGATTTGAGTCTGCCGAGATTGATGTCTACGGCTATGCCGTCGAATACGACGTTGTAGATACACTAGAGCTTGATCATTCACTCCAATACCGTGAGCTGCCAGGTTTATATTTCGCCGGACAGGTTAATGGTACTTCGGGTTATGAAGAAGCCGCTGGGCAAGGGTTGATTGCCGGCATCAATGCAGCCTTATCAATAAAAGACCTAGCGCCTTTCGTTTTAGATCGCCGTGAATCCTATATTGGTGTCTTGATTGATGACCTTGTTACTTTAAAGCGAGATGAGCCTTATAGACTCTTTACTGCCAGATCAGAGAACCGTCTATCTATCCGCGAAGATAATTCTATTGTTAGAATGTTCAAATATAGAGCATCTTTGGGCCTAGACCTTGATATTGATAATAAGATATCTTCCTTCATTCAGGAATATGAACTCTTACTTGGCATGGTTCAAACATTCGTTGTTCGAGAAAGAAACAACTCAAAGCTTAGTGAGCTTGTTTGCAGTGATACTCGTGGACCAATCTTGGCATTAAGCGATTTCTTGTCAAATAAAGGTCTTGTTTTTGATCAGCGTGTAGTTAGCGCTGTCGCTATCTCAACTAAGTACGATGGTTATATTAATAGAGCGAATCTAGAAAACGCTAGATTGCTCAATTTGGGTAATAAGAGAATCATTTGGGAAAAGGTTCTTACTTCAGCCAATATTTCCACCGAGTGCAAGCAAAGAATTAAAGAGCATAGGCCAACAACATTTGGCGCTCTAAAAAGAATTGAAGGTATTAGGCCCGCAACCCTAGTAACTGTAGCTAGCGAGTTTCTATAATGAGAAAGCTAGCTCAGGATTATCTCGCCATTCTAAAAGTTGAGCTTGCAGGATTAAATCTAACTCGAATCCTAGATGAAGAAGATTTTTACAATAAACAGATCGTTGATTCACTCATTCCCTATGAACAATCAAAATTCTTTGCAAAAGAGCTAGCAGATAAAAAGCTTCTCGTAGACATAGGTTTTGGCGGGGGATTTCCTTTAGTGCCACTTGCTTGGAAAGAGCCTGGTTATAATTTTGTTGGATTCGATGGAAAAAGAAAAAAGGCAGACGCCGTAGCCTTGATCTGTGAAAGACTTGAATTAAAAAATGTTCGCCCAATGCACCAAAGAGTCGAAGAAGTTTTAATGGACAGAGATTGTGTCATTACCTTTAAGGCTGTTGGTAAGATAAAAGATCTTCTGGCAAAAATATTTGTTCCACATGGAACAAATATCACAGTTTTTTTCTATAAAGGCCCAGGCCTTGATCAATTAGAGGATTTAAGCGGTATTAAGGATTGGAAGCAAATCTCAGATGAGTTTTTCGATGTTCCTGGAACAGAAAAACGGAGACTTATGGGCTTTAAAGTTGTTCCACGTGGAACATATATTCCTTCGGGCTTAAAGAAAAATCTTGTCAATGCGAGTGACTTTCTTTAATTTTTAACCTCACACACACGCGTAGCCGGAGAGCTAAATGTCTAAAATTATTGCAATGGCCAATCAAAAGGGCGGAGTAGGTAAAACTACATCTTCTATCAATTTGGCGGCTTGTTTAGCGGTAGCTGAAAAGAGAACCCTATTAATTGACTTAGATCCTCAGGGAAATGCATCTGTCGGTCTTGGCCTTAACAAGGCGCAGCATGAAGATTCTAACATTTACCATGCTTTGATTGGTAACGCCTCTTTAAAAAAATGCATCTATAAAACAGAATTGCCTCATTTAGATGTTGCACCAGCGGACAATAATTTAATTGGTGCTGAGATTGAACTTGTAAGTGTTTTGGCCAGAGAAGCAAAACTTAAAAATGCCTTGGCCACAGTCGCTGATGATTACGACTACATCATTATTGATTGCCCACCTTCATTAGGCCTTTTAACTTTAAATGCGTTTAATGCTGCAAATAGCTTTATCGTTCCTCTACAAACTGAATACTATGCAATGGAAGGATTAGCGCAGTTAATGAACACTGTTCGTTTAATTCGTTCATCATTAAATCCAAATCTAAGTATGGAAGGCATCCTTCTTACTATGTTTGATTCACGCGTCAGCCTGCACAAGCAAGTTTCAGAAGAAATCAGAAACCATTTCACCACAGAAGTTTTTGAAACTGTTATTCCAAGAAACGTAAAACTTTCTGAATCACCAAGTTTTGGAAAGCCAGTTATTCTTTACGATATTGAATCAACTGGATCAAAAGCCTATCTATCACTTGCCAAAGAATTACTCTACAGAGAGCGCACAAAAGCAGCTCAACAAAATGAAAATAATTTGCCCGACGTTCCAAGGATTGAACGATTGGATCAACAGCTTCAGTCTCAATTAAACTAAAAGTTGAATTAAAAAGGATCGTCCAATGGCAAAGAAAATAGCACTCGGTAAAGGAATCGCTTCTCTTATTCAAGATACTCCAAATCAACTTTTGGCCAAACAGCTAAAAGAAGAATTGAATCGCCAAGAACAAGAAGAAAGAATTATTACAAAAACTGAAATCGTTAACACGCCTTTGTTGATCGACGTTTCACGCATTAAGGCGAATCCAGGTCAGCCAAGAAAAATCTTTAAAGAAAAAAATCTTGAGGAATTGGCGAACTCAATTACTGAAAACGGAATTATTCAGCCATTAATCGTCATGCAGCTTGATGGCGGAAATTTTGAATTGATCGCTGGTGAAAGAAGATTAAGAGCTGCTAAAAAAGCAGGTCTTTCACAGGTTCCAGTCGTCGTTAAGCGCGGAACTGAAAAAGATAAGATGGTCATGTCGATCATTGAAAACGTTCAGCGCGCAGACCTTAATTGTGTTGAAGAGGCACTTGCATATTTCCAATTAATGGAAGACTTCCAAATGACTCAAGATGAAGTCGCCAAGAAACTTGGAAAAGAAAGATCGACCATTGCCAACTATTTAAGAATTTTAAAACTTCCTAGAGATGTTATCGAAATGACTCAAAAGGAATTATTATCTTTTGGTCACGCAAAAATTCTTGCCGCTGAAAAAGATCGTGAAAGAGCGATTCGTTTGGCTAATATTGCAGTCACTGATCAACTGTCAGTTCGTGAACTTGAAAAACTCATGAAGACTAAGATCAAGCCTGTGTCTGAAGCAAAGAAAAATCCATTCCTTGATGAAAGAGTGGATCAGGTTAGACAAAAATTAGAGCAAAATACTGGCTTTCATTTTCAAATCAAATCTAGCAAAGCTGGTGCTGGAACTATTGCGCTTAAGTTTAATAATGAGGCAGAGTTTAACGATATCTATGAATACTTAATGACGAGACGCAGCTAACTGGTCCTATGGGACCACTTAGTGCCAAGGAAAATAAATGAGGCGCGATCAAGGTGATATTTCAGCAATTATTGAAGAGGGTTGTAAGTTTGAAGGTAACCTCTCTTTTAATGGCGTAGCGCGCATAGCTGGTATCGTAAATGGCAGTATCTTTTCTAACGATACTGTCATCGTTTCTGAGGGTGCAGTTGTTAATGCGGACATCAACGCTAACGTTATCCTTATATCAGGCACTGTGAAGGGTAATATTAAGGCCAGTTCACGTGTTGAAATCATTAAGCCAGCAAGATTTGAAGGAACTATAACTACGCCAAGTTTAGTTGTTGAGGAAGGCGTTATTTTCCATGGTACTACTAAGATGCGTGACAAGAAATAATATTGGACTAAGAGCAGCGCGTTTAAAATAACTTCCATAATCTTGAGACTGGCGTCGTATATCCTTGACGAAAAACCCCCTCTCTATTATTCATTAGTGGCTAAAAATCACATAGATACACATCCTAAATGCTTTCATAAGAAAGCTTAGTTAAGGCAGGATTCATGGATCAAATTGTCGTAATCTTCAAACAACTTGGTGTCGACCAGACTATCGCTCATCAGTTTATCGTTTTTGTCGTGATGTTCATTTTATTGAAAACACTTTTCTTTGATAAGTTGCAATTTGTTTTAGAACTTAGAGAAGCAAAAACTACAAAGCTCGATGGCGCTGCTGATGCTAAATTTGGTGAAGCAGATAAAATGGCTAATGAGTACGAAGAAAAAATGAAAAGCGTTAATGCTCAAGCAATGAATCAAGTTTCTGAAGTTAAGGCGAAAGCTTTAAGTAAGCAAAAGTCTGAGCTTAAGAAAGTTGAAGACGAGCTTGAAGATGAAGTCGAAGCAAAGAGACAACAGTTCATGCAAGAAATTGCCTCTAAGAAAGAAGCGATTTTGAAAAATGCAGATCAGCTATCTGACGGCCTTGTAGAAAAACTAATTCAATAATTTGGAATTAAAAATGAACAAAATAATTACACTATTATTTTTAACAAATTCAATGAACGCTTTTGCAGCCGGTAGTGCTGGTCATGGTTCACCAATGGATCTCATTTGGCCTGCGATTAACTTCGTTGCCCTTTTTGTTTTCCTAGTTGTGAAACTTAAAAAGCCATTAAGTGAAACATTCAATCGTCAAGCAAGTGATGTTCAATCAACTTATGAGCTTGCTGAGAAAAAAGATAAAGAAGCACAAATCAAACTTGAAACATATCAAAAGAAAATGTCAGGCTTTGAACGCGAAAGAGAAAAAGTTATCTCTGAAGCAAATCTTGAAAGTGAGCAGCTAGCAACAGCTATCGCACAAGAAACTGTAGATACAATTGAAAAACTTAAAGTCGATGCTCAAAGTAAAGTTGAGCATGAAATGGATCAGTTAACGAAGCAACTTAATGAAAGCCTTGTTGATGAAGTCATTAAGAAAACTCGTGAAAAAATTGGCGCAAATGTAGCCACACAAAGCAAAGCGACACAAAAACTTGTTCAAACAATTGGACGTTGAGGTTTAGATGAAAGAAGCAATCGTTGCAAAAGCATACGCCCAAGCGCTAATTCAAATTGGCGAAGACAAAAAAGTAGAAGTAGCTAATGAGCTTACTTCTCTTAACGAAATTATTAACGAAAGTAATGATTTTGAAAGCCTTTTGTTTTTTGGTGTTTTCACTGAAGAAGAAAAATCAGGCGTTCTTTCAATCGTTATGGATAAGTTAAATCTTTCAACTGTTACAAAAAACTTCCTTAACTTTCTTCTACAAGAAGGAAGACTTGGCTTGTTGCCACTTATTTATAAAGAAGTAATCGTGATAGATGATGACAAACGTGGGTTCTTAAGAGGGACTGTAGAAGGCGGAGAAGACACTCCAAATGCCGAGTATGTTGAAAAAATTAAGAAATATTTAGAAACTAAAATCGGAAAGAAAATTGAATTAACTTATTCAAAGAACAAAGACATTGCTGCTGGATACAGAGTAACTGTTGATGATCTTCAATTAGATGCTTCAATCGAAAACCAACTAAACCAATTTAAAGACACAGTCTTAAACGCCTAAATCGAGGTCAATAATGTCGATGAACCCAGAAGAGATTACGAGTATTATTAAGGATCGAATTGCTAACTTTGAAGCACGTCTTCAAGTTGACGAAGTCGGAACAGTTCTAACAATCGGTGACGGTGTTGCCCGTGTGTTTGGACTAAAGAATGTTATGTCAGGTGAACTTGTTGAGTTTTCAACAGGAACTAAAGGCATGGTTCTAAACTTAGAAACAAGCAACGTTGGTGTTGCAGTTCTTGGTGACGATCCTGAAATTAAAGAAGGTACAACAGTTAAACGCACAGAAAAAATTGTGGAAGTTAACGTTGGTGATGCTCTTCTTGGTCGCGTTGTTAACGCAATCGGTGAGCCTATCGATGGTCTAGGTGAAATTAAATCAACTGAAACTCGTCGAGTTGAAGTTAAAGCACCTGGTATTCTTGGCCGTAAATCAGTACACGAGCCAATGCAAACAGGTATTAAAGCGATCGATGCCATGACACCAATTGGTCGTGGTCAACGTGAACTTATTATTGGTGACAGAAAAACTGGTAAAACAGCAGTTGCTATCGACACCATTATCAACCAAAAAGGTAAAAACGTAGTTTGTATTTATGTGGCCGTTGGTCAAAAGCAATCTACTGTTCGCCAAGTTGTTCAAAAACTAAAAGAAGCTGGAGCAATGGACTACACAGTAGTTGTTTCTGCAACAGCATCTCAATCAGCACCACTTCAATTCCTTGCTCCATACACTGGTGCAACAATTGGTGAATACTATAGAGACAGTGCTCGTCACGCTCTTGTGGTTTATGATGACTTAACAAAACAAGCGACAGCATATCGTCAAATGTCACTTCTTCTTCGTCGTCCACCTGGTCGTGAAGCATTCCCTGGGGACGTCTTTTATTTACACAGTCGCCTACTAGAGCGTGCTGCTAAACTTTCTGATGATCTAGGTGCAGGTTCTCTAACAGCACTTCCGGTTATTGAAACTCAAGAAGGTGACGTTTCTGCTTATATTCCTACAAACGTTATTTCGATTACAGACGGTCAGATCTATCTTGAATCAGATCTTTTCAACTCTGGTATTCGTCCAGCGGTTAACGTTGGTCTTTCGGTTTCACGTGTTGGTGGTGCAGCTCAAGTTAAAATGATGAAAAAAGTTGCTGGTACACTTCGCCTTGATCTTGCTCAGTTTCGTGAACTAGCGGCGTTCTCTCAGTTCGCTTCTGATCTTGATGAAGCTACTCGTAAACAACTTGCTCGTGGTGAGCGCCTGGTTGAGCTTCTAAAGCAACCACAGTACGCACCAGTAGACGTTGTTGACCAAGTTATCTCTATTTACGCTGGTACAAAAGGTATGCTTGATAGCATTCCAACTGAACATATTCGTAAAGCTGAAGATGAGCTTCTAACTTTCATCAAGTCTAAGCACACTGACCTTCGCAACACTCTTGCTAAGGAAAATGTTGTTTCTGATGACAATGAAAAGAAATTAGCTGATGCCATTAAGTCATTTGTTAATAATTTCAAAGCTTAAGAACACTAGGATTTAAAGATGGCCAACATCAAAGAATTAAAAAAACAAATTAAGAGTACTAAAAGTACTCTTAAGATTACGTCGGCCATGAAGTTAGTTTCTGCTTCTAAACTTGCAAGGGCTCAACAAGCGATCACAAACTCGCGCCCTTACTCTGAAGAATTAGAGACAACAATTAAGACAATTTCAGCTCTTGTTAACGACTATAACCATGATTATTTAGTTGAAAACAAGGAAAACAAAAGAACGCTACTGTTAGTAATTTCTGCCAACAAAGGACTGTGTGGCGGTTATAACTCTCAATTAGCAAAAGAAGTTCGTAAGTTTGTTGCTGGAAGTGATCTTGATATTAAAGTTAACTTCATTGGTCGCAAAGTGCGTGATCTTATTAAGAACGAAGTTAATGTCGGTAAGTCATATACTTTTGAAAAGGGTGACGCGACATTTGCTGAGGTTCAGACAATTGCAAATGAACTAGGTGCAATGTTTAAGCAAGGCGAAATCGGAAGAGTACTTGTTGCATTCAACAAGTTTAACTCAGCGATTAGCTTTACTCCGACAATTCGCCAAGTTCTTCCAATGTCTCTAGATCAAAGTGAAAAAGCGGAACTTAAAGAAAAGTTCCCGTTTGACTTCAAATACGATCCAAGTCCAAGTGAAATTTTAGATTCACTTATTCCAGAAGCCTACATAACAAGTATGTTTACATCTTTATTAGATGGTGTGGCCGCAGAACACGGATCGAGAATGGTAGCGATGGATAATGCTACAGGAAACTGTAAAGACGCTATTAAAACGCTAACAATTAAAATGAACAAATTGAGACAAGCCGCTATCACAACTGAACTAATTGAAGTTGTGTCAGGTGCTGAGTCCCTGAACGGTTAAGGAGATACGAATGTCTGTCGAAAATCAAGGTATTGTAAAACAAGTGATGGGACCAGTCGTTGACGTTGAGTTTCCATCAGGAAAAATTCCTGCAATTTATAACGCTCTAACTTTAACCAATAAAGTTATCAGCGATAAAGCAAACAACCTCGTTCTTGAAGTGTCTCAACACTTAGGTGACAACGTTGTTCGTACAATTGCGATGGATGCTACAGAAGGTCTTTCTCGTGGTATCGCAGTAATCGATACAGGCAAAGCAATTCAAGCACCAGTTGGTCGTGAATGTCTTGGCCGTATTATGAACGTCGTTGGTGAGCCAATTGATGAATGCGGTCCAATCAACACGAAAAAGTCTTACGGTATTCACCGTGAAGCTCCAAAGTTTGAAAACCTTTCAACGAAACTTGAGCCATTCTTTACTGGTATTAAAGTTATCGATCTTCTTGCTCCTTACTTAAAAGGTGGAAAGATTGGTCTATTCGGTGGTGCTGGTGTTGGTAAGACCGTTTTGATTATGGAACTTATTAACAACATCGCTACTCAACACGGTGGTTTCTCTGTATTCGCTGGTGTTGGTGAGCGTACTCGTGAAGGTAACGACCTTTATTATGAAATGAAAGAATCAGGAGTTATCGATAAGACAGCTCTGGTTTATGGCCAGATGAACGAGCCACCTGGTGCCCGTGCACGTGTTGCTCTAACTGGTCTATCAGTTGCTGAATATTTCCGTGATGAAGAGAAACAAGACGTTCTTTTCTTCGTTGATAATATCTTCCGCTTTACTCAAGCTGGTTCAGAAGTTTCTGCTCTTCTTGGTCGTATTCCTTCTGCCGTTGGTTACCAGCCAACACTTGGTACAGAAATGGGTGTGATGCAAGAACGTATTACTTCAACAAAAGATGGATCGATTACATCTATTCAGGCCGTTTACGTTCCTGCGGATGACTATACCGATCCAGCTCCTGCTACAACATTTGCTCACTTGGACGCGACAACAGAACTTTCACGTCAAATTGCTGAGCTTGGTATTTACCCCGCGGTTGATCCACTTTCATCTTCTTCAACAATTCTATCTCCGGATATTCTTGGTGAAGAACACTATTCAACTGCACGTGGTGTTCAGCAGATTCTTCAGCGTTATAAAGAACTACAAGACATCATTGCCATTCTTGGTATGGATGAACTTTCTGAAGAAGATAGATTGATTGTTGCAAGAGCTCGTAAAGTACAAAAGTTCTTGTCTCAGCCATTCTTCGTTGCTCAGCAGTTTACAGGTATCCCAGGTCAATTCGTGAAAATCGAAGATACGATCTCTGCCTTTAAAGCGATTCTTAATGGTGAGTGTGACAACCTACCAGAACAAGCTTTCTACCTTGTTGGTGGACTGCAAGATGTTTACGAGAAAGCGAAAAAGCTTCAGGGTGCTTAATAATTAAGGAACTGATATGAAACAATTTACTGTAGATGTTTTAACACCAAGTAGAGCAGTCGCAAGAAAAATTCCTGCGCAGGCTCTTTTGATTCCAACATCTCGCGGACAAATTAACGTTTTGCCTGATCACACTCATGTTGTAACTCAGCTTTCAACTGGCATGTTGTCTATTTTTGGTGGAGCTGACGATCCAGATCGTCACTTCACTGTGACTCATGGAATTTGTAAGGTCTTAGAAGATAAAATTGTTATTCTTTCTAATACTTCTGAAGAGCAACATGAAATTGATTTAGACAGAGCAACTCGTGCGCTTAAATTTGCTGAAGACAAGCTTGCGAACGAAGCCCTAGATGAAGAAGATCATCTTAAGTTTCACCGTAAAGCTGAAAGAGCAAAACTTCGTATTCAATTTGCTAAAGAGCAAAAGAATCGCAAGTAATTGCTAGATCAAATTAATCAAGAAAGCCTCCACATTGTTGGGGGCTTTTTTTTGCCTTGAATCAATGAGAAACAATGGCACAATAGAAGTATGAAAATATCTGGTGTCTTAGTTCTATTCCCTGTCACAATCTTTATTTCATTTTTTGTCATGCAAAAGCAGACAATGATGGAAAAGCCATTTGAAAGACACGCGGGAGCTTACACCGACGTTGGGCATATTATCGCTTCAATCAAGAATGCTAATGAATACCAAAGCCCAATTAAGAAAGTCATTCCGGCAACCGTGCCAAGAAGAAACGAAGGTCCTAGAAAAATTAATGAACAATTAATGGCCCCAATCGTTATTCAGACGGCAGAAACGAAAACGGTCATTCCTCAATCAAAAAACACGAAAGAAAATCATTTAGAAGAAATATGGCGTGATCATGTAACTCAAGGTCAGGCTGCGACAGATAAAAATGATGAAATTCAAAATCCGTACTCTATGCAGGCAAGTGCTGGTGTTTCAGTTGCAACAAACTCAGGTTTAGTATCACCGAAGCAGCCATCTGAAATTGAAATGGTTAGAGCATTGGCCCAGGCCAAAACTAAAGAAGTAAAAAAGAACACGAATGAAGATCAGCAAAACTATGCACGATTAGATGTCATGGTTGTTGGTGTTGATATTGATAAAAATAAATCTGAGTCAAACTTAGAAAATGTAGAGTTTATAAACTTTGCTGATGAACAAAGTGAAAATTCTAATAATGGTCGATTCACCTTTGAATATATCTTGGCAAGACAGCGTCAGGCCATGGCAGGAATATTCCAGGCAAAAGACTATGTTCCAACAAGAGTAGATCTACCATTAGAAGTTGGATCCTATGGATCCCTCATTCCAATGATATCGATAACTAGCATGGAAGACCTTTTAAGATCACAGGATATCAATGTGCCTGGTGGCTTTATTATGGTCGATCTTGATCAAAATATTATTGATGTTGAAATAGATAAAAAATACTATAAGAAACTCTACTTAAATTCAGAGTTTAAGATGTCCGAAGCTGATGACAGCGCACGGTTCGTCTTATTTGTTGGGGTTGAAACCGGAAATGTAACGATCAGATACCTGACGAGTTCAAGAAATATATCTCAAAGAATTTCAATCGTCGCTGCTGATCAAGTTCTTTACGATCTTCCGGTTATTACAGAATCAACTGTTCATAGTTTTGGATTATACGAGATGGAGTCTCTCTCTTTACTTCCAAGAGAGCTGACTCTTTCAGGTAAAAACATAAGACCGTTCGGGCAAAAAAATACGGCCATTCAAGATACATTAAACTTCTATTCATTAGATTTTATTGAAGGTGTATTAGGGTCTAGGCGCTATACAGAAATCGATCATCTGGGAACAACATTCTTTGTCGGTCATGATCAACAAGAAAAATTAGTTATACCAGGACAAGGTTACCTAAATGAAGTTCTTGCTTTTCATAATCTAGATCGACTTGAGCAAGACTGCTTAGTTCAGATCAATCTTCCAAAAGATAAAGAGCTTTTTGAAATTGATATGCGCGGAGAAGGACAAAAAGGCCCGCTTCTTTTAGATGCATCATATCTCAACAAAGATGGAACAGTATCAGTTGATGCTACGGAATTTACAACCAATGCATTTATTCTGGGTGATATGTTGGGGCGAGTAAATATCAAAATAAAATATACGGATGATACGATTGATATTTTAAATTCGGTCTGTGCTCCAACAACCTACTTGGTTGAACACTTGTAGCCCTTAGTAAAGACTTCCCAGTTCTTTGGGAATCTCTTCGTCATCATCGATGGCTCAACTTTTATATATCGACTAGGAGTGAGATCCGATGAGGTGAAAAGAATGGAGCCTCTGGGGAAACTATGATTAAAATACTTACGTTCAAAATGCCTATTCTCTTCAATAATATTATCATCGAACTTTTTCATTAACTTAAAAAACCAATTAGGCTTAATAGAACAAAGTGAAACATAGGCATTAATAATTTGATCATTTGCCTTGGGTTTGATGTAAATCTTTTCCTTATAGGCCAGTGCACGAGTAAGTGCTAAGAATTCAGCAAAAAAATTCTTTGAAGCAAAGCCAATATGATCGTGCTCGTAGTTTTCAAGAATATTAGCCAATGAAAATTCTTTCTTGTTTTCAACAAGCTGACGTTTACCTTTTAATAAATGCTTTGTACCTGAATTGTATGCTGCAATGGCAAGATCCCAGCGACCGAGAATCTTCAAGTTTTGTTTAAGTAGGTGAAGTGCTGAAGCTGTTGCCATCAAGGGTTGTAGGCGACCATCTTGGCGTCTATTAAGTGGCATGAAGTGTCCGCCAATCCAGCGCATGAATTGCCATACGCCGCTAGCCCCTAACTTTGATCTTGCACGAACATTAAACGATGACTCAAGAAACGGTATTGCTTTTAATTCCCACGGAACGTCAAAGGCATCAAAATAAGTCTTAACGGTTTTCTCATAAACGGCAAAAGAATTAATACCAGCTTGGATATTATCTTTTTGACCTGTCTGAGCTCTTAAAGCCGTTGAAAGTTCTGTATAAAAATTCTTACGTCTCTTTTTTGTGGGCAGTTTAATTTTTGCTCGCTCAAGTGCTTCATTGATCTTTGCGCCGATTTCTCCTGCGGGTTTACCAAGAGATAATTGCTTAAAAGCTGTTTTATAACGGGAAACAATTTTCTCAACATACTTAACCTGAAGTGCAGACTTGGTGAATTGATTTAACTCACTGCTATGTACAGAGCTAAAATCAAGAACATCGTAGACGAGTGCTAAATTATCTTTATCGTGAAGAACAGAATGACTGCTTGGGTGTTGAGTATAGATATCAAACCAAAAAGTCGTGGCATCTTTAAAGTATTCAGGAATAGCAAAATCATCAGAGACAAGTTTGTCCGGATCACCTAAAAGTTTTTCAATGTCTGAATCTTGAAATGGAACAGACTTAGGTTCAGAAGTGCTTGAGTCTACAAGAATCTCTTGTTTAAGTAAGGTGTCACTTTGTAGTGTGTTTTCTACAGATAGTGCCCAAGTTGTAAGTGGCATTAAAAAAAGAAAAACTAACTTTCCCATTCGTGATTTCTAAAGACTTCCATCGTGCGTTTATAACCCGATGATACAACCTCTGATAGTTTGTCAGGGTTTAGTGAAAAAGAATTTTTAAAAAATGTTCTATAGTTACTATGCTTAGGATAAATATCAATCATTTGAATATTAGGGTTAAAATGTAATTTACGCTCAAGAATAGAAGTTATTTTCTTACGATGTTTCTCATCAAACTTATTGCTTTTCATATATTCAGAAACAGTATCGATAATATCTTCAGATTGTGCTCGCATGGCCCTATTGGCGACAATCTTTTTTTGAATCATAAGATAAATAGCTTGGGTGCAAATGGCCGGTAAACCATAATTAACCAAAGATCCTACTTCATCCATGTAATGATAGGGCGTATGCGTCCATGAACTTATAATAAATTCACATCCATGATCAATGGCAACGTGAGTAGATAACGTTTCGCGAATCTCACCGTCGATATAATAATCTGTGAAATTCGTTTGCGGATTAAAAATAGGGTAAGGGCTATAAAATGGTGGAACACTCATTGAGGCTGCCACTGATTCTGAAATTGGAATTCCGGTGTAATAACAAGCAGTAGAGTCATGATGTGGATTTGGATAATTATATTTACTAAAAATAACTTTTCTTGAATGATCAAGTTGAGTTGCTACAACAAAAAGATCAGTCTTAAGACCCGCAAAATCATTATGAGAAATAACATTCTGATCAAGATAGCGCTTCAATCCTGCCGTTGTAAAAAAGCCAGGAAGAGTAGCGAATGGGTTAAGAATCTTCTTTAATACAGTTGGAAAGCCTTCAAGTGCATCATAGAACTCACTTTTGGGTGGGCGTTTGGCCGAAGCCTTAATGCTAAGCATGTCTTTATACGTGATAGGTTTGATTCTTGCGGACTTGCCATCGACTTGCGCCTCGATAACATCCATGGGCGAAAAACCACTCGCAAAGTATAGGCTAATTAAAGCGCCAGCGCTCGAGCCAACATAGTTCTTAATATCAAGTGAGCTCGGTTCTGAATTATTGTTTGCCAGCGAGAAACCAAGCTCTTCAAGTGCAAGGCCGACACCTAGATGCCAGGCAGATGCCTTAACAACACCACCAGATAGGACTAGTGCTATTTTTTTATTTTTAAATTGATCGAGGTTCACGCGGCGCATGTGATAAGGATAAACGATGGAGAGCAACAGCAAAAGAAAAACCACGTTTGTGTTGCGTTAATATGTGTATTTTTGCGAGAGTAGCTACTATTATAGAAGGATGAAAACATATTTTATCGTCATCCTTAGCTTTCTATTCCTAAATGTCGCCGAAGCCAGCTTAAGCCAGCGAAGATGCATGCTTTTACCAGTAAAAGATCATGTCGATGGAGCTATTGGTTTTAAAGTCTTTCAAGAAGTTGAAGTCTATTTAAGAGAAAGTGAGTGGTGTTACTACAGACCTAATTCAGAAATATTGAATGTGCTTGGAAGTTATAAAAGAAATCTTGATGAGCATCTTCAAAACCCTGATGTTTTAAAAGTGCTGGCACAAAAAACGCAAGCAGGTTCTTTGATCAAGATTAAGATAGATAAGGCCGTAAATGGTGCCACAGTTGATATAAAAATTTTAGGTGAAAACGGTGAAGATGTTTATCTTTCTGAATCAACGAGACTAGACACAGATGAAATAACAGTCATCGCACAAACAATAAAAAACTGGCTCGATATCTACGAAAAAAATATTCCCTATGATTCGAGAATCATAGGTGTTCTTGGTAATCAATTCACTATTGATGCTGGTAAAGGATATGGAATCCGTGATGGAGATGAAATTCTCATTATTCGTCCAATTAATAAAAAAAGACATCCACTTTTGAAAGAAATTGTAGATTGGGACACGGAAAAGATCGGAACAGGAAGAATTACGTTCGTCGCCGATGCTCAGTCACAAGGCTCTGTTGTTCAGTATGATACACCTAAGAAAATGAGGGTTGAAGACTGGGTCATCATTCAAAAAAAATCTAAGGAAATCGTAACGAAAGCTGATGAAAAGTTTAACGATGAAGATTTCTCTTTTGGAAAGCTAGGATTAATGTCGATTGGTGCCAATGTCGGCAATGGATCAGTAAGTGTAAATAACGGTACAACTAAAAAGGTTGATGGATTCAATTTCGGCATAGATTTACATGTTGAACTTTGGGCCACAAGAAACTTTTGGACTTCACTCGATATAAGAAAAAAAACAGGCTCTTATAGCTCGGAAACAGGTAGCCTTAATAATAACGATCAATCACTAAACTTCACTGATGTTGCCGTACTCGTTGGTTATAAATATTTACCATTGGGCTTCTTTTATGGACCACAAGTTGATGGTTATATTGGCTATTCAAAAGTAACTTATGGCCTTGATACGAATCTTACTGATGGTTTCACAGACTTTAGCTTTAGTGGTTTAACTGCGGGAGTAAAAGGCTCGTTACCAATAGTTAAAAATGTTAGAGGCTATTTAGAGTTAGGATTTCTGTTTAATCCAAGCTTTGAACAAGAACAGGCTGTTCTAACTGGTGAGGCTGATTCGACATCCCACTTTAAACTAGAGGCTGGGGCAACTTACCAGTACAGTCCAAGTATTGGCATAAATGGTGGCTTTCAGATTCTCTCTGGTGAAGCGAAGTTTTTGTCACCAAATAGAACAGTTAGTACAAAAGATACTGGCTTAAAAATTGGCACAAGCTATACATTCTAATGAATAAAGAAATAGTAAAGTTAGAAGAGCAAATCCTCTACCACAAGTCTCAGTATTACCAGGGTAATGCCGAAATCTCAGATGCTGAGTATGACAAACTCGAAGATAAACTCAAAAAACTAGATCCAACCAATAAGGTTTTAACTTTGGTTGGATCAGCCCCGTCTGGATCAAATAAAATCGCTCATGATCAAAAAATGCTGTCCTTAAATAAGGTTTACGATATCGATGAGCTTTTGAGTTGGATAGAAGGGCGCGAAGTCATCTCGACGTATAAAATAGATGGGGTTAGTTGTTCGCTAATATACAAAGATGGAAATCTCTCTTTAGCAAAAACGAGAGGAGATGGAAGCTTTGGCGAAGACATAACAATAAAAGCCAATTGGATAAAAGATATCAAAGGATCACTTGGCAAAAATATTCGCCACTGTGAAATTCGTGGTGAGATCTATTGCAGCGAAGAAAATTTTTATACGATTTCTAAAGAAATGGAAAAAATAGGATTAGAAAAACCAACATCACAACGAAATATTGTGGCCGGTTTATTGGGTCGTAAGGACCATGTTGAACTTTCGAGGCATTTAAGTTTTCAGGCTTTTGAATTAATAACAGATGATATAAAGCTAAAAGATGAGCATGATAAGTTTTTACATTTAAAATCATTCTCTTTTTCAATTCCAGACTTCCAGCTTCATAAAAACAAAAAATCAATTGAAGCAACAATCGAAGACGCACGTATATTCATGAGCGAAGGTGATTATCAAATTGATGGTCTTGTTTTTACCTTAAACGAAATAGGCCTACATGATCAATTAGGAAGTACCGCTCATCATCCTAGATTTAAGATGGCGTTTAAGTATAGAGGTGACTCAAAAGTTACGACTATAAGTGAAATAGAGTGGGGAGTAAGTCGAAATGGAATTCTCACACCTGTTGCACATGTTAAGCCGGTAGAGTTATCAGGCGCAGAGATAAGACGTGTAACACTTCACAATTTTGGTGTCGTTGATCAGTATAATTTAAAAAAAGACGATGAGATTGAAGTCGTCAGAAGCGGCGAAGTTATTCCCAAGTTTCTAAGTGTTCTAAAATCATCTAAAGGGGAGTTTTCTTACCCAAAAAAATGTCCTTCGTGCGGCGAACCAACAAGAGTAGAGTCGATTAGGCTTCACTGCGATAATAAAAAATGCCCGGTCAAAGTCTTAGAGAATATTCTTCATTTCATTGTAAAAATTGGAATTGATAATTTAAGCACTAAAAGACTCGAAGAAATGATGAAAAAGGGTCTGGTAAAAGAAATTCCAGATCTGTATCAAATCAAAGAGGAACAACTTTTGACCTTAGATAAAACTAAGGAAAAATTAGCACAAAAAATAATGGCCGAAATTGAAAAATCAAGATCAGTAGACCTTATAAACTTTCTGTCTGCTCTTGGGCTGGCCGGTGGTGCCTATAACAAATGTGAAAAAGTTGTTCATTCTGGATATAACTCACTTGATAAAATCAAGCATCTTACATTAGAACAGCTTGTTGAGATTGATGGTTTTGCTGAAAAGTCGGCGAGTGACTTTTTACAATCCCTGAAAGAGAAAATGCCAATCGTTGAAAAGCTTGAAAAGAATGGATTTAACTTTAAAGAAATCATTATTAAAGAAAATCCAATTAAGGGAAAAAAGATATGCATCACGGGTGCTTTGTCTGAAAAACGAAGTGTTATTGAAGCAAAGATCAGAGAGTTGGGTGGAGTTGTGAGTGGATCTGTTGGCAAATCAACAGATTACCTCTTAACAAACGAGAATGACTCAGCTTCTAGTAAATTTAAAAAAGCCATGGATTTAGGCATAGCTATAATTTCTGAAAAACAATTTTTTGAAATGGTTTAAACGATGGCAAAAATATCGACAAGTTTCGTCTGCATTGAGTGTGGACATGAATCATCACAATGGCTGGGGCGTTGTCCTGAATGTCAGCAGTGGAATACATTTAGTGAAGAGTCTAAATTTAAAATAAAATCTACAGAATCAAAAAATACAAATAAAGCGCTCAAAATCACAGATATAAGCGAAAAGTTAAATACACGTATACAATCAGGAATTAAAGAGTTTGATCGTGTGGTAGGTGGCGGCATCGTTCCTGGCAGTCTTATATTGATTGGTGGAGAGCCGGGAATTGGTAAGTCTACGCTTTTAACCATGATCATGGGCAAGCTTTCTGAAAACCAAAGTGTGCTCTATATTAGTGGGGAAGAGTCATCGTCGCAAATCGCTTCAAGGATGAAAAGGCTAAAAATAACAAATGAAAATCTACTCATTTTAAATGAAACGAATTGGCACTTAATTAAAGATCAAATTAAAAAAATAAAGCCTAAGTTTATTGTTCTAGATTCGATTCAAACAACAACCAGTCCAGAGATTCAGTCACCGGCAGGGTCTGTTAGTCAGATAAAAGAAGTTACATATGAGTTGATGACTCATATGAAATCACAAAATATTACAACTTTTGTAATAGGACATATCAACAAAGAAGGATCAATAGCGGGTCCCAAAATTCTCGAGCATATGGTTGATACCGTCATCTATTTTGAAGGAGATCAATACGGGCAATACAGAATTCTAAGGGCGATTAAAAATCGTTTTGGAAATGCCAACGAAATCGGTATCTTTGAAATGAACGAGGCTGGCCTTGAAGAAGTCGAAAATCCATCGAAGTACTTTATAGATGATCAACAAAATGAACATCACGGTCGATCACTATCTTGTATCCTCGAGGGAAGTAGAACTTTATTTATTGAAGTACAGGCATTAGTTGTCGAAAATAAATTCGCAAGTGGCAGAAGAACAACACAGGGAATTGATGCCAATCGATTGGCCATGCTCGTTGCTGTGATCGATAAGTATTTAGACATTCCCATCTCTCTTAATGATATTTATTTAAATATTGTTGGCGGCGTAAAGATCAATAGTAGAGAAACAGACTTAGCCGTAATTGTCTCCTTGATATCTAGCTATAAATCTAAGCCGGCACCAACGGATGTGATATTTATGGGGGAGGTCGGTCTTACTGGTGAAGTCAGGGGCCCGCATATGATGGAAAGCCGTCTCAAAGAAATCGTTCAGCTTAATTATAGAAAAATTCTCACTAGTAAAAAAATAGCGGAAAAATATAAAGATCGTTATGACGTTGAGCTGATTGGCATCAAGGATGTCAAAGAGCTCAGTGCTTTTTTATAAAAATAATTTCTTAATGCTATTTTGCCACAAATTATTCTTCATTTTGCAGTATGAAACTTGAGACTCAATTGAATTAAAGACACGGTCTTCTTCCCAGAGCTTATCAATTGTTTCAAAAGTGACAATCCCAAGACCTAGTCCGGCAGCTAGGGCAGCACCGTATGCAGTAGTCTCAATGACTTTAGGTCGAACGACCTGCATTTCACCAAATGTAGCTTGTAACTCTAATAAAAGATCATTAGCCGAAGCACCACCATCAACTCTCATTGTTGAAACTTTTATCTTAGTGTCGGCGCTCATGGCATTTACAAGATCATTAATTGAAAGGGCAATTCCCTCTAAGCAAGCTCTAGCCAGGTGAGCTGCTCCTGTGTCTCTTGTAATGCCGATGATCGCAGCCTTTGCGTCGGCCGCCCAATGAGGAGAGCCAATACCTGTAAAAAAAGGCATAAAGAGGATATGTTCCATTTCCTCAAGTGAGCCAACTTGTTTTGCTAAGGTTTCAATTTCTGGCGAGCTCGAAATAAGTTTTAAATTGTCACGCATCCACTGAACTGCTGCACCGGCGATATAACAACTTCCTTCGAGGGCATAATGGGCCTTACCTTTTTGATCTTGATAAGCAATGGTGGTTAATAAACCATTTTCTGAATCGACTGGTTGAGTTCCAGTGTTAAGCAACATGAAGGCACCAGTTCCGTAGGTACATTTTAGTGCGCCTTTAGAGTGACCTGCCTGACCAAAAAGTGCGGATTGTTGATCACCAAGAATTCCAGTGACTGGAATATCATCTGGTAAAAATGAAAGTGAAGTTGTAGATCCAAATTTACCGAATGAAGGCAATACCTGTGGAAGTGTTTCAGATGGAACTTCAAAAAAAGACAGAAGTTCAGGGTCCCATTTTAAATCGTGTAAATTATAAAGTAGGGTTCGAGACGCGTTTGAGCCTTCTGTTGCATGTATTCCAGTGAGCTTATAAAGCAAAAAAGTATCAATTGTACCAAAACACAATTGTTTGTTTTTAGCTGCCGCCTTAACCGCCTCGCTATTTTGTAAAAGCCATCTCATTTTTGTTGCAGAAAAATAAGGATCTAATGGTAAGCCTGTTTTTGAACGCAACATTGGCTCTTTAGATTTATTTTGCAAACAAAAGTCTGATGTTCTTCGGTCTTGCCAGACGATGGCATTTGCCAACGGATTACCAGATCGATCAAAAGCACAGGTTGTTTCTCTTTGATTGGTAATACCGATCGATATGATAGCGCTAGCGGGAATATTTGTTTTTTGTATAAGCTTTTTTACTGTGGACTCAACGCTTGCCCAAATATCATTGAGGTTATGTTCAACCCAACCTGGCTTAGGATAAATTTGTGGATACTCTTGGTTTACTTTATCAATAAATTTGAAAGTCTTAGCATCAACAAGGGCGGCAGTTGTGCCCGTAGTACCTTGATCAAGTGCCAAAATATAAGTCATAAATATTTCCTTAGGTTCCGTCGATAACATCGCAATTCGTTGTGAAAGTCTTGCCATGATTACAAAGAATTGTGGCAGCGCCCTTCCAAAAACCTTTAACACCACTTCTAAATCCAGTGATCATGACGGAGCTTAGAACCATAACAACTAATAAAAGTAGAATAAACTCAATAAAAGTTTGACCCTTCTCATAGCGGCGTGTAGATAAATCTTGTCTAGGAACTTTTGGGGCGATCATCTTTCCCTCTAACGAATTAGACAGTTTGGAGTATAATAGCATTACTACTAGCCTAACGAAGGCTAAACAATAGTGCCAGCAGTGGAATGATGAAGAAATACTTTCCTATTTTAGCGTTTATAACCATGTTTACGGGCTTTTTGGCCGGTCAGGTTTTTTTTGATGTTTTTGAATCAAGCGCAGGTCAAAGTAGTGGTCAAAAAAAGATATTTTCACATTATGAAGACCTACTAAGAGAGTCGGTTTTTGTAACTGATAAAAGTAAATCAATTGCAGGCAATGCAGTTCAAGCACCAATAGTTATCATTAACTTTTGGGCCTCTTGGTGTAAGCCGTGTCTTGAAGAATTTCCTTCGCTGACTGCACTTGATGAGAAGTTTGATGACAAGCAGGTCCAAATTATTGGCATCAATACAGATGAAGCAGATGCCACAAAAGAAGTTTCAAAGGTACTCAAAAACTTTTCAATGAAATTTCCAAACGTCCTTGATAGTGACGGCGTCTGGTTAGAAAAATTTATGATAACTGCCATTCCAGTATCAATTATTTACTATAAAGGCGAAGTGCTTGAGGTCAGTAATGGCGCGAAAGACTTTATGGCAGAAGAATTTCTAGAAGATCTCAATAAGAAACTTAAGCTCTAACGCAAAAGTTTCTACCCCACGAATAAGTTAATTCAGCAAGTGAATCAGATTTAAAAACACTAAAACGCGGCAGCCGCTCTAGTCCAAGAGCATCATTAGCATTAATTGTGATTGCGGCCCAAAGTTCAGCCAGATTCATTTTATAATTAGGCGCAGCCATTGAAGCAATTAATAATAAATTGTCGACATGACAAGAACCAGGATTATAGTCACTGGCGATGGCGACTTTAGCACCGGCATCTAGTAGTGCTCTAGCATTAACCTGAGACTTGCCTAAAAAATAACCAGTACCAGGAAGAAGAGTTGCTACTGTCTTACTGTTCGAAAAGGCTTTAAATCCATCATCACTTGTACATAATAAATGGTCAGCAGAAAGAGCCTTGTTCTCACAAGCATATACTGCACCTTTATTATCATTAAACTCATCGGCGTGAATCTTTAAAGGAATATTAAGTTCTTTCGCCTTAGAAAATAAAAGATCGCAATCTTCTTTTAAGAAATAGCCTTGCTCGAAAAAAATATCGACAGCATCAATCGTTCGATGAATTTCATTCAAAAGAGGAAGGACAATTGCATTAAGATAATCTTTGGCAGATTTAAAACTTTTCGGCACAGCATGAGCTGCCATAAATGTATTTGTAATTCGAATACGCGGTGAAAAATGATCTTTTAAACGAGAAATAACACGGCTTAATTTCTTTTCCCCTTCGAGAGTTAAAGAATAGCCAGATTTAATTTCTAACGTACCTACACCATAGGAATAAATTCTCTCAATTCGTTGCATTGCCGAATGAAATAACTCGTCTTCAGTGGCAGCGTTGGTGGGTGTTGTAGTGGCCAAAATTCCCCCACCAGCATTAGCGATGGCCTGATAATCAGCCCCGTTAAGTCTCATAGAGTATTCGTTGGCGCGATTTCCTGCAAAAACAAGATGGGTATGACTATCAACAATTTCAGGCGTTACAGTATGACCCTTTAAGCTCTTCATCGATGAATGGTACTTTGTCGGAAGATCTTGGGCTAAGCCAACCCAATGAATCTTTGCATCATCAAAAACAATCGCAGCATTTTTAATAATGCCCAAGTCTTCAGGTAAAAGGTTTCTTCCATCTTTAGAAATAGCGCCTTCAAGTGTGGCGAGCTCATTAATGTCTGTCCACACTTGCATAACTAATCCTTTTGCATTGGGATTTTAATATTGGTCTTTTTTGAAGCTTTCTTAGCGATATCATATCCAGCATCAACGTGACGTACGATACCCATACCTGGATCTGAATTTAAAACTCTAGAAATACGCTCATCCATATCTTTGGTACCATCTGCAACAATAACCATACCTGAATGTTGAGAGTAACCCATGCCAACGCCTCCGCCGTGATGAAAGCTTGTCCATGAAGCTCCATTCATTGTGTTGATCATAAGATTAAGAAGAGGCCAATCCGAGATAGCGTCAGATCCATCAAGCATGCCTTCTGTTTCACGGTTTGGAGATGCAACTGAACCACAATCAAGATGGTCACGACCAATGACGATTGGTGCTTTAACTTTTCCTTCTCTTACTAAGCGATTAAAGAGAAGACCGGCTTGTTCACGCTCTCCGTATTTAAGCCAGCAAATTCTTGAAGGTAAGCCTTGAAATGAAACCATCTTTTGTGCTTTATCAAGCCATAGGTGAAGTTTCTTGTTTTCTGGAAAAAGCTTTTTAAGCTCTTCATCAGTTGTGTGAATATCGGCAGGGTCACCAGAAAGTGCAATCCAACGAAAAGGACCTGATCCTTCACAAAACAATGGACGAATATAAGCTGGAACAAAACCTGGAAAATTAAAGGCTTCTTTTAGGCCAACCAGCTTTGCCCCTTCTCTTAAGTTGTTTCCGTAATCAAAAACATGGCTACCACGTTTTTGAAATTCAAGCATGGATAAAACATGAGACTTCATTGTTTCATGTGAAAGCTTTGTATACTTCGCTGGATCTGATTTACGAAGATCATCAGCTTGCTCCATACTCATATCTGTTGGGACGTATCCATTAAGTGGATCATGAGCAGAGGTTTGATCTGTGACTAAATCCACAGAGATATTTTTATCTAAAACATACTTAAAGAAATCAGCAGCGTTACCTACAACACCAATCGAAATAGCTTGATTCTCAGCTTTAGCTTTAAGCGCCATTTCAATCGCTTCATCATAGCTATTGGCCAAAACATCAAGATACTTTGAATCTAGTCTTTTTTGAATTCTCCACTTCGCGACATCACAACATAGACAAACACCATCTGCCATTTTAACAGCAAGAGGTTGGGCACCACCCATGCCACCAATACCTGCCGTAAGAACAAGCTTGCCTTTAAGGGTCGAGCCAGCACCGTAATGTTTTTCAGCAGCGGCCATAAATGTTTCGTACGTTCCTTGAAGAATTCCTTGGCTTCCAATGTAGATCCATGAACCAGCCGTCATTTGGCCGTACATCATTAAGCCTTTTTGTTGAAACTCATTAAAAGTATCCCAATTGGCCCAGTGAGGAACTAAGTTTGAATTAGCGATCA